>JBEOKH010000001.1:0-13528 GCA_040275625.1 Thauera sp.
AATAGCAGGAGCAGCGCCGCAACACGGCAGCGCCGGGCACCCAAGGATCCGATCATCATCATCCGTCCGACTCCGTTTCATGTCGTTTCACACGCCGCCGTGCGCGTCAGCCGGCCGATCATCCACCCAGCGCCCGCCGTTCGTCCACCCGCCGGCCCCCCTTTATCCTCCCCGCCATAGAATCCTTCACGACCACAGGCCCGGCATCTGTTCGAAAATGGGCTTGACCCGATTCATTCAACACGGAGGCCGTCCTTGAACAGGCAACCCCGCGCCGCCGGCGCCCACGGCTTCACCCTCATCGAACTGATGATCGTGGTGGCGATCGTCGGCATCCTCTCCTCGATCGCGCTGCCCGCTTACACCGACTACATCCGCCGCTCGAAGATCTCCGAGGGCACTGCAGCGCTGTCCGACCTGCGCGTGCGCATCGAGCAGTACTACCAGGACACCCGCAGCTATGTATCGAGCGGCACCACCTGTGGTGTCGCCATGCCCACCCAGCAGTTCTTCACCCTCACCTGCACCGGCAGCGCCACCACGTACACGCTCACCGCCACCGGGGTGTCGGGCACCGAAGTCAGCGGTTTCGTCTACACGCTCAACCAGCAGAACACACGCGCCACCACCGGCGGCAGCTACGGCACCAGCACCACCTGCTGGGTCGGAAAGCGCGGAGGCGGCTGCATATGAACACGCGCACCCTGCGCGGCTTCGGGCTGATCGAGGGCATGGTGACGATCGCCATCCTGGCCATCCTGGCCTCGGTCGCCATCCCGAGCTACCAGCAGATGATCGCCAACGGCCGCACGCGCACCATCGCGGAGGCGTTCCGCGCCGGGGCGGATCTGGCGCGCGCGGAGGCGATGCGGCGCAACATGCCGGTTGGTTTCGCGATCGTCTCCTCGTCCGCCGCGTGCTCCGCGAGCACGACCGGAACAAGCTGGGTCGTGTTTCTCGGCACCACCTGCAACGCCAACTCGGTGATCGTGCAAGGCTTCGAGGCCGGCGGCAGCGCCGCCGGAGTCACCGTGAGCGGCGCGCCGAGCAGCGTCACCCTCAACGGCGTCGGCATGAGCTCGGCCGCAATGAGCATCGATTTCAGCAACAGCCTGCCCACATCCCAGCGCCGTCGCCTGCGCCTGACGGTCAGCACTGGCGGCCAGACCCGCCTGTGCGATCCGGACCTCACGGGCAGCGACGCACGTGCCTGTTGAGGCAAAGCCATGACCAGACGCCCTAACCCGCCCCCCCGCCCTCGCGCCAGCCGCGGCGCCAGCCTGCTCGAGGCACTGATCGCCGTGCTGATCTTCTCCTTCGGCGTGCTCGGCATCGTCGGCCTGCAGGCCAACATGAACATCCGCAGCAACGAGGCCAAGCTGCGCGCCGACGCCGCGATGCTCGCCGACGAGGTCATCGGCCGCATGTGGATCGCTCCGCCAAGCGCGCGGGATGAGTTCCAGTACCACGCCAGCACCACCTGTGAGGCCGGCAGTGCCACGGCGCCCACCCGGCTCACCGCATGGAAATCCAAGCTCGACGCCACCATCCCGGGCGCGAAGGCGCGCATCGCCCACGATGGGACGAACGGCGAGGTCGAACTCACCATCTGCTGGCTGCGCCCGCAATCCAACGAATGGAGCAACCATGTCGTCCGCGCACGAATCAACGCGAACAACTGATCGGCTGCGCGGCGCTGCCCCACAGCGCCGGGTGCGCGGCATCAGCCTGGTGGAACTGATGGTCGGCATGACCATCGGCCTGATCGCGCTGCTGGTGATGGTGCAGACCTTCTTCGCCAGCCAGGGCCAGAAGGCCAACGCGGTCAGCGGCGCCGACGCCACCACGGCCGGCCACATCGCGCTGACGCTGCTCGAGCGTGACCTGCTCAACGCGGGCGCGGGGCTCAGCGCGACGCAATGCACCCAGATCCGTTTCTTCGATCCTGCGCTGGGCGCGGTGAGCCAGAACGACGCAATGGCCATGCCGGTGACGATCAGTGCCGACCCCAACGCGCCCACCGCCCTGGTCACGCGTAGTGACCGGATCACGATCCGCTACGTCGAAGCCGCCGACGCGATGATGGCCAACTCGACGCTGACCGCATCGATGCCGTCACCGTCCTCCACCCTGTTCGCGTCCACCGGCATCGGCTTCGCCCAGGGCGACCTGGTGCTGCTGCACGACCCCAACGGTATTTGCGCAGTCCAGCAGATCACCCAGGATCCGGGCTCGAGCGGGAGAAGCGGTGGCAGCTGGCGCTTCCAGATCAACCCGAGCAGCATCTACAACGCACCCGGCGCAGATACGGGAATATTCCCGCCGTCAGGCTACCAGGCCGGCACTGGCCGCATCATGTCTCTCGGCCCGCGCGGCATTGCCGAGATCAGCTACCAGATGAGCTACCGCGACGCCGGAACGACCCTGCCGAACGCCGATCTCGCCAGCTCGCGCCGGGACATGACCACCACCGGTACGCCGCCCAGCCAGACACTCACGCGCGACGTCATCGCGCTGCGCGCGCAATACGGCTGGTGGGATCGGGGTACCAACACGGTCAGCTTCGGATCGACGGTCCCGGCTGGCGCCCAGCCCGAAGAACTCGCGGCGATCCGGGTCGGCATTGTCGTGCGCGCCGGACAGGCCGACCGGAGCTACACCGCCCCCGAAACGATCAGCCTGTTCGCCGGCGACAACCCGCTCGCCATCACGCTCGGATCGAGCGAACGCAATTACCGCTACCGAACCTTCGAGACCGTCGTGCCTTTGAGGAACACCTTATGGAACCGCTGATCCGCAGCACCCGCAGCCAGCGCGGCACGGCGCTCTTCGTCGCCCTGATCATGCTCGTGGCCATGAGCGTGGCCGCGGTCTCGCTCGTGCGCAGCGTCGACAGCACCGTCCTGATCACCGGCAACCTCGCCTTCCAGCAGGCTGCCCTGCAGGTTGCCGACTACGGCATCGAAGCCGCCGCCGCCGACCTCGTCACCATCAAGGACAGCTCGCCCGAACAGCGCTGGCGGCGCGGCGATAACTGCACGATCGCGGGCGGCTCGCGCGACGCGTTCAACTACTATCCCACCCTCTTTGCCCGTAACGCGGTCGGCTCACCGACGATCGGCGGCGTCACCTACACCGGCAGCTACACGGGCGTGCCCAGCCTGAACTGGAACACCGTGCCCTGCGTGACCAACGCGCGCATTCCCGCCGGCTACACCGTGCAGTACGTGATCGACCGCATGTGCGAAGGCACGGTGCCAATCACCAACCTGGCCGGCGACTGCATCTCCGACAACCCGCAGGAAGGCGGCAGCCGGCGCGCGGGTCAGCCCCGGTTTGCCGGAGCCCTGTCCATCCGCTACCGCGTCACCGTGCGCGTCGCCGGGCCCAACAACGCACAGTCCTTCGTGCAAGTGACGCTGCGCGACTGAATCCGCAGCGCATCAACGGAGCTACGCCGTGAATACGACTCGCCGCATCCCCCTCCGCGCGCGCGCGCTTGCCGCCGCCGCCGTGCTCGCTGCCTCGGTCGCCGGGGCGGCGGAAACCGACATCTCGCAGGTCCCTCCCTCGGTCAAGAACACCGTTCCGCCCAACATGCTGTTCACGCTGGACGACTCTGGCTCGATGTTCTGGGACGTCGTTCCGGACTACAGCGACATCTATTACCTCTTCCCCCCCTCGACCCGCTCCTTCAGCACGTCCAACGGCACGTGGCGAATGAACGTGCCGGTCTATGGGGCTGGCCCCGAATACAGCATCGAACAGTACGGCTTGATCGACACGGAGCCGACCAACTCCGACGCGCGCTTCTTCCGCTCGGCGGCGGGCAACCCGCTGTTCTACAACCCGGCCATCCGCTACAAACCCTGGGCCACGGCGGACGGCAGCGGAACGTGGCCACAGGCCAACCGCACCCAGCCCTCGCGTAACCCGGGCAAGGCCGATGCGGCGCCGGTGGATCTCACCACCCCCCTCACCGGCTACACCTACACCGTCATCGCCAACGGCTCGGCCCAGCCCTACGCCACGGAGCAGGCCGTGACCATCTGGCCGGCCACCTACTTCGTCTATCGTGGAACACAGCCGCTCACGCGCACCGGCGGCACCAACATTCTCGCAAACTTCGATCACGTCGAGATCCGTCCGACCACTCCCAGCTATCCCGGCCGAAGCACCTATCCGAACCGCAGCGACTGCGGCGACACCTGCACGTACGATCAGGAACTGCAGAATTTCGCCAACTGGTTCTCGTACTACCGCTCGCGCCTCCTCGCCGCCCGCGCCGGTATCGGCAAGGCCTTCTCCACCCAGAGGGAGGACCTCCGGATCGGCTTCGCGACCATCAACGCCCCCCAGGCAGACGTCGACGGCGTCTCGATGCGCTCGGTGATCCGCGGCGTGCGCCCATTCACCGGCGCCGCCCGCACCGAGTTCTTCGACCTCCTCTACACCCGCCCCGTCATCCCGATGGGCACCCCGCTGCGGCGTGCGACCGACGACGTCGGCCAGTACTTCGAGCGTAACGACGCGAAAAGTCCGTGGCGGCGCGACATGACGAGCAGTTCCAGCGAGTTGTCCTGCTTTCGCAACTTCCACATCCTGATGTCCGACGGTTACTGGACCAACGGCACTTCGGACCAGGCGAGCAGCACCATCCACAGCACCAACGTGGACGGCACCGACGGCGTCACCCACCAGCATGCCGATCGCCCCGACACCTTCGCCTATCGCCCGGTCCACCCCTACCGCGACACCTTGACCGGCACCCTGGCCGATGTGGCGATGCATTACTGGAAGAGCGACCTGCGCCCCGACCTCGCCAACAACGTTCCCACCGATCCGCGCAATCCGGCCTTCTGGCAGCACCTGGCGACCTACACGATCGGTTTCGGCCTCACCGGGCGCCTGACGGAAGCCCAGATCGCCTCCGCGTTCACGGCCAACCCCCAGGACTTCACCTGGCCGGATCCCAACACGCTCGAACCGGCAAAACTCGACGATCTCGCCCATGCGGCGGTCAATGGCCGCGGTCGCTTCTTCAGCACCTCGAGCCCGGATCAGTTCGCGAGCGACCTCACGCACATGCTCGAATCGATCAACGCCGTGCTGTCGGCATCCTCGGCCTCGGCGGTGTCGAACCCGAACGTCACCAGCACCGACCGCACCACCTACGAGACCAGCTACATCCCGGGCGACTGGACCGGCGACCTGAAAGCCTTCGAGCTCGACCAGGGCACCGGCGCCCCCACCACGAACTCTCCGTGGAGCGCGTCGGCGATGGAACTGCTCGACCAGCGCAGCGCCGATTCGCGCCGCATCGCCACCCATAACGGTAGCCAAGGGGTCGCCTTCAAGGCCGGCACCGGCGGCCTCTCCGGAACGGCGCTGTCCCAGCTCCAGCTTCCGTCCGGAACGGACAACGCGGCGGCGGTCATCGAGTATCTGCGTGGCGAGCGCAGCGGCGAGCGCACGCTGCCGCCGACCTTCCGCCCGCGCGCCCACCTCCTCGGGGCGATCATCCACAGCGAGCCGGTGCTCGTGCGTCCGCCAGAGCGCGGTTACGCCGACAGCGGCTATGCGGCCTTCCGCAGCAGCAACGCAAACCGGCGACGGATGCTTTATGCCGGGGCCAACGACGGCATGCTGCACGCATTCAACGCCCATGACGGCACCGCCGGCACGCAAAGCTACGGCGGAGGTACCGAAGAATGGGCCTATGTGCCTGGCCTCGTCCTGCCCCGGATGAAGAACCTCGCCGATCCTGTCGGTTCGTTCCAGGCCACCGTCGATGGCTACATCACCGTCGGTGACGCCGACCTCGGCAACACCGCGGGCGGCACCGGCACCGACTGGCGCACGCTCCTCGTGGGCGGACTGGGACGCGGCGGAAAAGGCTTCTTCGCCCTCGACGTGACCACTCCGAGCGCAGCCACGAACGCCGACGCTGCAGCAAAGGCGCTGTGGGAATTTCCTGCCGCCGGCAGCACCCACGCGGCGAATGTGGGCCTGTCCTTCTCGCGCCCGATCCTGGTCAAGCACGAAGTCGTCGCCACCAACGGCACACGCTCGGGCGAGGGCTGGATCGTCATCGTCAGCTCGGGCTACAACAACGGTGGCAGCGGCGACGGTCGGGGCTACCTCTATGTCCTCAATGCACGCACGGGCGCCCTCATCAAGGCGATCGGCACCGGTGTCGGGTCGTCGACCGACCCGAGCGGGCTCGGCCAGATCAGTGCATGGGTCGATGACGACATGACCGACAGCACGGTGCGCTGGGTGTACGGCGGCGATCTGCAGGGCAACCTGTGGCGCTTCGACCTGACCGCGGCCGATCCGGCGAACTGGACGGTGACAAGGCTCGCCACGCTCACTGACCCGAGCGGGGCCGCGCAGCCGATCACCGTCGCACCGGAACTGGCGCGCATTAGCGCCGGCACCGGCACGATCAACGTGGTCGCAGTCGGCACCGGCCGTTATCTGGGCGACAGCGACGTACCGGACGCACCCACCGCCACCACCGCGGCCACGCAGCGGCAGTCGTTCTACGTCATCAAGGATGGGATCGATTCCACGCGCAGGAACCAGACTTATTCGCCACTGACCCGCAGCAACCTGCTCCAGCGCACGCTGAGCGCGAGCACGAACGTCCGGCGCGCGCTCGACGCACCGCAGGTACTCGACTGGTCGCGCAATCCGGGCTGGTATGTCGACCTGAGCATCAGCGGCGAGCGCGTCAATGCCGATCCGGCGATCGCCAGCACCACGCTTGTCTTCGTCACCAACGTGCCCAGCAACGACCCGTGCAAGCCCGGCGGCGCCAGCCATCTGTTCCAGTTCGATCTGGTGACCGGCAGCTATGCGCTCGGCCGCAACAACCTGACCCACGTCGGCACACCGTTGGGCAACGCGCTCTCCACGCGTCCGGTCCTGATCAAGCTGCCGAGCGGAAAGGTGGTGGCCCTGATCCGCAGGAGCGACGGCAGCACCCTGCCGCAGGAGGTCGAGACGCCGGTATCGGGCGGCACGATCCGCAGGCTGTCCTGGCGCGAGCTCAACTATCGCTGAGCCGGCAGGCGCGCCCGGACGCGGCGTCCCGGGCGCGCCGGAACATCGCTTCAGCACGGCGCCCGTGACGACCCACCCACACGCCGCCATCGGGATAGGGGCGGCCAGCTTACCTGACCGTTCCCCTCCCACACCACCCGGCATGCGGGTCCGCACCGGGCGGTTCCAGCAGTTGAGGTTATGAGAGCCGGGGCACGCCGAGTCGGTCAAGGCGGGCGATCGGCATCGCGCGGTTCAATCGCAGGCGGCGGTTACGCCACCAGCACCGACTGTTCGCCACTACCTTGCGGGCGTCCTCGTCCGAGGCGCCCATCGCTTTCAGCTCCCGGTACATCGTCGTGCCCCGACGCCAGTGCTTGAGCTGCACCGCCCGCAGCCGGTGTCTCATCCACGGGTCGAGTTCGCGGAACACCCTGGGTGTCTGCGCGAGCTGGACACCGTCGCCCATTCAGGCACAAGGCGAGATCTCCCCAGGTAAGAACGCACTCCTTCGCCGCACAACCGCCGGATCTACGCCGCTTCGCCTTGATCACGAGCACTTCACGGTTATTGGCCCGCTCACCCTGCTCGGCAGCGCCTTCTATCCGGTTCTTGTCCATCGGCTCGCAGCTTATGCTCCACGCTCCCTTCCCACGCTCGGTCGCCCTCACGCAGTTGCGCTTCGCTTCGTTCGCTGTGATCAGCTTACGGCGGGACTTGCACCCGCAGGAGTGCGCCCATGCTGGGCGCACATAAAAAAACGCGCCTCACAGGGCGCGTTTTCGCAGATCTGACCGACAGACGCCGGATCAGAACATGTGCTGGCCGCCGTTGATCGAGATGTTGGCGCCGGTGACGAACGCCGCTTCGTCGGACGACAGATAAGCCACCAGACCGGCGATCTCTTCGGGCTTGCCGAGGCGCGACACCGGGATCTGCGGCAGGATCTTGGAGTCGAGGATCTCCTGCGGGATCGCCATCACCATCTTGGTGCCGATGTAGCCCGGCGAGATGGTATTGACGGTCACGCCATTACGCGCGACCTCGAGCGCCAATGCCTTGGTAAAGCCGTGCATGCCGGCCTTGGCCGCCGCATAGTTGGTCTGGCCGAAAGCGCCCTTCTGGCCGTTGACCGAAGAGACGTTGATGACGCGACCCCACTTGCGCTCGACCATGCCGTCCATGACCTGCTTGGTCATGTTAAAGGCCGAGTCGAGGTTGGTGCTGATGACGGCGTCCCAGTCGGCCTTGGTCATCTTCTTGAAGGTCATGTCGCGGGTAATGCCGGCGTTGTTCACCAGCACGTCGACCGGACCGACTTCCTTGAGCACCTGCTCGACGCAAGCCTTGCAAGAATCGAAATCGGCCACATCGCAGGGGACGGCCTTGAAGCCGTAGCCCATGTTGTTCATGGTCTGCAGCCAGTCATGCGCCTTGGCGTTACCCGGCGAGTGCGTCGTGACGACCTTGTAGCCGAGCGCCGCAAGCTTGATGCAGATCGCCTCGCCCAGACCGCCCATGCCACCGGTTACCAGTGCAACTCTTGCCATTTTTCTCTCCTCTCCCTATTCGGGTCGTGTTGTTCTGGACGGTACTTGAAGATGACGGCAGCGACCGCCCGATCCGCTGCAGCCGAAGATGAGATCTGCAACACAGCCGACTCAGGCACGCTCCTTGACGTAGCGCCCTGGTGCAGGCTCGATCGGTTCGTATTTCGTGCTGCCAAGGCGGCCACGTGCGGCGACCTGCTTTCCGCCGTGGCTGCGCAGCCATTCTGCCCAGTGCAGCCACCAGCTGCCCTTGTTTTCGGCCGCAGCACCGAGCCATTCGTCGGGATCGGCCGGGCACACGTCGGCGGTCCAGTAGCTGCGACGATTCTTGGAGGCGGGGTTGATCGCGCCGGCGATGTGGCCGCTGGCGCCCAGCACGAAGGTGGTGTCGCCGCCGAGGAGCTTGCGCGCGAGATAGGCGCTCTTCCAGGGCACAATGTGGTCTTCGCGCGCGGCCATCAGGTAGGCCGGCACGTCCACCTTGCCGAGGTCCACCTTGTGACCGAGCATCTTTAGCTTTCCGGGCACACGCAGGTTGTTCTCGAGGTACATGTTGCGCAAGTACCAGGTCAGGAAGGGCCCCGGCAGGTTGGTGGAATCCGAGTTCCAGTACAGCAGGTCGAAGGCGGCCGGCTTGTTGCCTTTCAGGTAGTTCCCGACCACGTACTGCCACACGAGATCGTTGGCGCGCAGGAAGGAGAACACGTTGGCCAGTTCCTGCCCCTTGAGCACACCCCCCTTGCCGATCGCCGCCTCGCGCGCGGTGACGCTCGCCTCGTCCACCAGGCAACCGAGCTCGCCGGCATCGGAAAAATCAAGGAGCGTAGTCATCAGTGTCAGGCTGGCGACCGGCTCCTCACCGCGCGCGCGCTCCACGGCGAGCGCCGACGTGAGTATGGTGCCCCCCACGCAGAAGCCGAGCACGTTGGGTTTCTTGACGCGGGTGATCGAGCGCACCACCTCGAGTGCGGCAAGCGGCCCCTTGTCGAGGTACTCGTCCCAAGTGTGGTGCCCGCCGCTGTCCTGGCGCGGATTTTTCCACGACACCAGGAAGACCGTGAAACCCTGCTCGACGACGAAGCGCACGAGCGAATTCTCCGGCTGCAGGTCCATGATGTAGAACTTGTTGATGCAAGGCGGCACGATCAGCAGCGGCGTCTGCGCGACTTTGTCGGTCAACGGCGCGTACTGGATCAATTGCATCAGCTCGTTCTCGAACACCACCGAACCGGGCGTCAGTGCGAGGTTGCGGCCGATCTCGAAAGCCGAATCGTCGGTCATCGAGATGCGTCCCTTCTCCAGGTCACGGAGCAGGTTCTGCACGCCGCGGGCGATGCTCTCGCCCTTGGTCTCGACCGCGGCCTTGATGAATTCGGGGTTGGTGGCGGCGAAGTTGCTCGGCGCGAGCGCGTCGATGTACTGCCGGGTCAGGAACTGAATACGCGCCTTGGCCCTGCCGTCGGCGATCGGCATCGCCTCTGCCATGTCGCGCAGGAGCCCGGCGTTGACCAGGTACGCCTGCCGCATGTAATCGAACACCGGGCTTTCGGACCACTCCGGCGCTACAAAGCGTTTGTCGCCCGGCTCGGGCTGTACGACCACCGAGCCCACCTCGCCCGGCTTGCGCACCAGCATCGACGACCACAGCGCAGCGTGCTTCTCGGCGAAATCCCTCTGCAACGCAGTCATGACCTCCGAGTCGGGCAATGGCAGCTTGTGCGCCGCGACCCCGGAAGAATCCTGCATCGCGGCATGCTGACGCGCGAGCGCATCGAAAAAACCCTGTGCCATCACCTGCCCGGCGGCGAAGATCGCCTGCATGCCCGGAGGCACCTCCTTGCCCGCTGAATCCGACATCCCTTTCTCCTGAACCCGCACCCGCTCTCTGGGAGGCCGGATCGCGGTTCGCGCATCGTCCGGAATCCTTCGGCGCATCATCTTGACGCGCGCTAGAATTCACCCATGTATCTGATTCCAATCGCCTGGCTGTACGTCGTGGTCCTCGTCGCCGCTTCGGAGGACACGGTCGTTGCCGCTGTGCTTACATTCCTGTTCTGGGGGCTCGCCCCTCTGGCACTGTTTCTGTGGCTGTTCGGCACCCCGGCGCGCCGTCGCCGGCGACTGGAGCGCGAAGCGCTTGAGCGCAACGATAGAGCCGAATCGGACGCCGATCAATAGCTGCAAACCCGCGCCTGTCAATGCGAGGCGGATTTATCATCCCGCCGTGGTCCGCTCAGCACGACCGGGCCACGCCTTCGAGCCAGATCAGCGACGCAAAGCGTCCACTCCGTCCATCGCGCCGATACGAGTAGAAGTGATGCGGGTCGGAAACCGTACACACCCAGCCGCCGCTCACCCGCTCCACCCCGAGCGCGGCCAGCCGGCGCCGTGCCAACGCGAAAAGGTCAGCCAGCCACTTGCCCTGCACCCTGCCCGGCACGAACGCCGTCGCTGCCTCCGCATCTGCGTCAACGAATACCGCACGCACTTCATCGCCGACCTCGAAGACCTGCGGTCCGATTGCAGGGCCGATCCAGGCGCGCAGATGACCGGGCGCCACACCCATCGACGCCACCGTGCGCTCGAGCACCCCGGCGGCGAGCCCGCGCCAGCCGGCATGCGCAGCCGCCACCACGCTGCCCTGATCATCGCAGAACAGCACCGGCAGGCAGTCGGCGGTAAGCACCGCACAGGCGCGCCGCGCGCTGCGCGCCACCGCGGCGTCGGCCGCCGGCACCCCCACGGCATGATCGGCTTCGGCCACCGCGCAGCCATGCACCTGGTCGAGCCACAGCGGCTCCGCACCGATCGCTGCATGCAGCCGCGCTCGATTGGCCTCTACTGCAGCCGGGTCGTCGCCGACGTGGCTGCCGAGATTGAAGCTGGCGTAAGGGGGCAAGCTCGCACCGCCTGCGCGGCTCGTCACCAGCGCGCCCACACCGGCGGGCAAGGCCCAGTCGGGGCGCAGCAGGCCGGGTGCGAGCGCGATGTAGCCGGGCGGCGGGGCAGAAAAAGTGAAGCTCATCGCCGCCCTGCGCGCATGCCGTCGAGCAGCCCTGCGAAATCCGCCGCCATCGGCACCTGCCAGCTCATCACCTCGCCACGGCGCGGATGTACCAGCCCAAGCCGGAACGCATGCAGAGCCTGGCGCGGAAAGCCGTCGAGCAGCACATTGGCGCAACGGCGCGGGGCGTACACCGGGTCCCCCACCAGTGGATGGCCGATGTGCGCCATATGCACGCGAATCTGGTGGGTGCGCCCGGTCTCCAGCCGGCACTCCACCAGCGTGAAACCGGCGAAGCGTTCGACAACCAGATAATGCGTGACCGCCGGGCGCCCATTGCCGACCACAGCCATTCGGGTGCGCTGCGTCGGGTGACGGCCCACCGGCGCATCCACCGTGCCGCCGGCGATCAGTTCACCCTGTACCAGCGCGTGGTAGTGGCGCTTGACCGTGCGTGCCTGCAACTGGCGCACGAGGTCGGTCTGCGCGGTGAGCGTCTTCGCCACCACCATCAGGCCGCTGGTGTCCTTGTCGAGCCGATGGACGATGCCGGCGCGCGGCACCGCGGCGAGCGCGGGGTCGTGATGCAGCAATGCGTTAAGCAGGGTTCCGCTCCAGTTCCCGTTACCTGGATGCACCACCAGACCGACCGGCTTGTCGATCACGAGCAGGTCGGCATCCTCGAACACCACCGTGAGCGGAATGTCCTCCGGCAGTTCGGCGGCGACCTCGGGCGGCGGCGGCGCATCGATCTCGATGGACTCGCCGCCCCACACCTTGCGGCGCGCATCCGGCCGACCTCCATCGACACGGATGAAGCCCGCCCTGAGCCAGCCCTGCAGGCGACTGCGCGAATGTTCGGGGAGAAGCCGGGCCAGCGCCAGATCAAGGCGCAGACCACCGAGTTCGGCAGGGATCGTCAGCACCTCGCAGGCGTCGGCAGGGAGGGAGGCTGGGATATAATCGGCGCGTTCATTCACGCGAGTGTCTTCGATGGCCAGGTTCACCCCCGGAAGTTTAACGGCAAAAGCCGCGCTCATCGGCGCATTGCTGCTCGGCGGCTGCGGCATGCTGCCCGAACAGGTCGACGAAACCGCCGGCTGGAACGCGCAGAAGCTGTACTCCGAGGCCAAGGCCTCGATGAGCGAAGGCGGCTACGACCGCGCGATCACGATGTTCGAGAAGCTCGAGGCGCGCTACCCCTATGGCCGCTTTGCGCAGCAGGCTCAACTCGAGGTAGCCTACGCGTACTACAAGCAGGGTGAGCAGGCGCTGGCGCTGGCGGCCGCCGACCGCTTCATCAAGCTCCACCCCAACCACCCCAACGTCGACTACGCCTACTACCTCAAGGGCTTGGTGAATTTCAACGAGGACCTCGGCCTGCTCGCCGGGCTCTCACGCCAGGATCTCTCCGAGCGCGACCCCAAGGGCGCGCGCGAGGCCTTCGACAGTTTCCGCGAACTGGTCGAGCGCTTCCCGCAGAGTCGCTACGCGGACGATTCGCGAGCGCGCATGCAGTATCTGGTGAACTCGCTCGCCTCGCACGAGGTGCATGTCGCACGCTATTACTACAATCGCGGCGCCTACGTCGCGGCAATCAACCGCGCGCAGACCGCAGTAAGCAACTTCCCGCAGGCACCTGCCACCGAGGAGGCGCTGTTCCTGCTGGTCAAGAGCTACGACGCGATGGGCCTCACCCAGTTGCGTGACGATACCGACCGGGTCATGCACAAGAACTTCCCGGACAGCGTTTACTTCCGTGGCGGCCCACAGGACGACCGCCCGTGGTGGCAGCTGTGGTGAGGGTTTGATCGTCGCCCGATCGTGGAGAGCGGGTGGAACAACATTGAATAGGCGCCGTGCAGGGCGCCTTTCTTGTTTCGAGGGTCTTGCGGGCAGGGATGGCGCCCGCAGAAGCGTTGCGGGT
>JBEOKH010000002.1:0-4236 GCA_040275625.1 Thauera sp.
GCATGACGGCCGTAGAAGGCCTGGCAATCGGGAGGCAGCAAGATGCTGCCCTGGACCGAAATCGTGGTTTCAAGTTCTATGGCTTGCATTGAACAACTCCTTCTTCAATTTCGCCCGCGCCTGGCCGCCGTAGCCGCCGGCTTCCAGGCGCGCAGGTCATTAAGCGTGAATTGCAGCGCGCGCGCCTCGTCGGTGACGAAGGCGACGTAATAGTTGCCCATGCGTGCGCCGAAATCGGGATTCATGTCATTGTGCCATTGCGTGATCCAGGGTGTGAGTTCGAGCAGGCCGGCGAGCAAGGGCTGCAAGCGCTCACGACTCCAGCCTTCGTTTTCCTTCATGTCGATGAAGTACGTGGCCAGGGCCGTGGCCTGCTGCAGATGGTCCCAGCCGGCCCAGGCGATGAGCAGGCTGCCGTCGGCGCCACGTTCGCAGCCGGGGTAGCTGATCCAGCGCTCCTTGGGCACGTCCAGGCCGCCGCGCAGGCGCCACCAGTCAGCCTTGATGAAATCCTTGCTCTGGTACTTGGGCGGCACCGGGATCTTTCCAACCACCTCGCCGACATCCTCGCGCCGCTGCAGGGCCCAGGTGTCTTCCCACTGGGCGCGCTTGCGCAGACCGCTGTCGGCGTAGCGCAGTACGGGCAGAAAGGGCACGGACTCGGAAGCGACGAGTTTGGCGACGAGCTGGTTCAGGTCGAAGTCGGCATGGCCCGCGTAGAGCGCGGCGAGCTGCATGAATTCCGCATCGCGCCCGGCAGTGTCGGCCAGCCGGGTGGTAGACATCAGCTGCGGGGTGGCGTCGCCGGCACTGTCATCCACGCGCGGCCAGAAACGAGGCGATTCCAGCCGAGCCAGCAGCCAGTCACGCAGCGCTTCCTGCTCCAGCGATTCCCAGGACGGTGTATTCCAGCGGCGTTTGTATTCGGGCCGTTCGATCAGGCCGATATTGCGGTCGGACTCGATCAGATCAATGCGGCGCTGCACGACCTGGCGGTAGTCCTCGGGCCAACGGACAGGGATCTCGGTGACAGGTGTCGAGCCGTGGCGATCGAACCAGACCGTCTGCTCTTGGCCGTTGGCCACCCGACGTGCGAGCACGATCTCGAAGGCGCGTTCGCCGAGCGCGACATCTGGCGGCGCTTGGTGTTCGACAGCCGCAGCGTCCATGCCGGCCGGCAGCAGGCCGTAGAGACGGTAGCAGTGCCAGTCGAGCTCATCCTGCGTAGCAATTTGTTGGCCGCGAAGACGTTGGACGCTGCGGTGTGCGAACTCGAGGTCGGCGCGGGTGGGTACGGCGGCGTCGGTGCACGCCAGAAGCGCAGCCGGCGATTGTCTAGCGATGTCGCGGGCTTGCACGTCGAGAAGGGTCGCGAGTTCGCCTGGACGTGTATTGACTAGAGGGAACTCAGCGACGTTACTGGCGTTGATCGCATAGCGCATCTCGAACCGTTCGTCGGCTCCCGCAACCTCTGCGCCAGGTCGCCCCTTGTTGTGGCATACCTGCTGCAACCAGAAACATGCCACCGATGAGTTGAGTAGGCCGAGCAGGCCCATGTGCTCGTCCTCGCTGGCGTCGGCGGGCAGCTTGATCACCGGCGCCGTCTGCTTGAAGACCTTGCCGCCGCGATCGAGGACGAAGTGGTTGTGCGTGGCGATTTCGGCGAAGGTGATGGCAAGCGGATACCTCAGCCGGCTCACGTTGATCTGGTGCCAGCCCCACCACGGGCGACCTTCCTCGAAATAGGTGACGTTGCCAAAGGCCGCTCTATTTCCAAGCACGGTCCGCGTTGGCCAAAGCCAGCGCTGGGCACTGGGCATCGCGTCAAGTGGCTTGACGCCATCGTTGTTATAGGGCGTCAGAATCGCGTCGCGAAAGTTCACGCCCCAATCTCGCACTTGGTCGCCTTCAACGAGAGGCAAGATATCCACCGCTGCAACCTGCTTACGATTGAACGCTGCTGCGGGAGCACTGAGAACATCGTCGGCGCTTGTCCGGCCCGTTCCCGCCCAAACATCGGCCAGTTGCGAGAGACGTCTAGTCGCTGCTTCTTCGATAGCGTGGCTGAGGCCCGTAGCGCCGCCGCCCCCGATGCTCCAAGGATGTTTCCCAAGAGTCGACCGGTCGGTGTCGGCCACGCTGACGAACTCACTCTCAGAACCCGTGCGCTCGATCTGGCCGAGGATTGCCGACCACACCAGCCCATGCGCCGGATCGTCCGGAGTCCTGGGTTCGCTCTTGATGCCCATCACCGTGCGCACACGGTCGCCCACCGGAACGCGGTGCCGGCCGAACAGGATCACCGTCGGCGTGCCATGACCGGGGATGTAGGCGCCCGAGGTGTCGACCACATGGCTCAGTTCCAGCCGCGGCAGCACCTGCTCGATCAGCTTGCTGCCGAACTCGCGCTTCATGAACGAGTTAGTCGTGATCAGCCCGACGAAGCCGGCCGGCCGTGCATCACGCCCGGTGACAGCCAGTTCGAAGAAGCGCTCGGTGAACGGCACGCCGAGCGAATACTGCCGATGGCAACTGGCGTACTGCTTGCGATAGGTCGCATTCAACACCGCGTCGCGCACCACGATGTACGGCGGGTTGCCCACCACCGCGTGATACTGACGCCCCAGAATCCCCTGCACTTCAGCCAGGTCTTCGCTGGCGTAGGCATGCGCCAGACCGGTATCGGCAAAATGTTCGGTTCCCTGGAACATGTCGTCCGTGGCGGTCAGTCCGAAGCGCCTGCCGTGCAGCAGGCTGTCGCCGATGGCGACATGAATCTTGAAATCCGGCGCCTCGGCCATTCGATGCACATCGCTCGTCTTCAATGCGGCCAACAACAGGCGGAAACGCGCGATAGCGGCCGCGAACGGATTCAGGTCAACGCCCGCAACCGCGTCCAACGCCTTCTGCGCAATATCGCGCCGATTACCGCCAGGCTCCTTGCTCGACCACTCCTCGACCACACGATGAAAGCCGCCCAGCAAGAAGTGCCCTGATCCGCAGGTGGGATCGATCATCCGCACTTCGCGATAGCCAAACTCCTGAATGGCAGGCGTCAGCGTCCGATCGAGGATGAACTCCTCGACGAACTCGGGCGTTTGCAGCAGCGCATAGCGCTTGCGCGACGCTTCGCTCAGGTCCTGGTACAGATCGCCGAGGAAGCGGGTATTCCAGGTCGGGTCGGTGAAGTCCCGAATCAGCGCCCCGGAATCTGCGGCAACCTCCTGCCAGAACTGCATCACCACCATCGCCGCATCGCCGCTGATGCCCAGGCGAAAAACCGGGTTGTGGGCGCCGTCGAAGAAAGTATGAAGGCCCGGCAAGGCGCCGGCCTCCTGGAAACAGGCGATCAGGTAGTCGCGATCGTTCTGGTGCGGATGTTCCCGGAAGTAGGCGTCATGCCGGTCGCGCGCCAGGGCCAGCCGGCCTGATTGCGGTGTGCCGCTGATCCAGGGCCGCTCGACCAGCCCGTTGTCCTCGATGAAACGCAAGAACACGCAGCTCAGTAGCCAGTGCACGCCAGCCTGAGTGACGACCTGTTCTCCCCAGGATTCGAAGGTCTCGGCCGTGCGCCCGGCATCGCGCGCTGCCTGCCACTCTGCCTGAAGCTGGGTGCGCAGTTCCGGCACCTCGCTCATCGGGCTGAGCGCGCGTTCGCGCAGGTCGTCTTCGAGCCGCTTGAGCAAGCGGGTCAGGTCAGCGAGCAGGAGTTTGGCATCGATCATCGGGAGGCTTCGTTCGTGCGCGATTCTCGCGTTCAGGCCGCGGAGGCTGCGGAGGCAGCACGATGCAGGTTCTTGGCCCAGGCGACGGGAACATTCGCCCACTGGGTTGAGGTGATGATCGGCACGGGGACGTCGTCGATGGTCGGCAGTCCGGTGGCCGCCATCGGCAGCAGCATCCACAGGCTGGCGAGCCTGCCCGGCCGGCCGACCTCGTCACGCAGCTCGTCGATGAGCGGCATCAGGCCGTAGCGGGCGATCAGACCCGAGTTGACCAGCAGCACCGGGGCGGTGGCTTCGAGCAGCGCCTGCTTCACCAGCGGCAGCGCCTTGTGCACCAGGCGCATCAGGCGGTTCCAGTCGGCGCTGGTCGGAGCGGCGGCATCAGCCATCAGAACGACGTTCCAGTTGACCTTCAACGCTTCGGCCTGCTGGCGCAGCGCCTTGAGCATCAGCGCCTCGAAGCTCACCCGCTGGCGGCCGAAGCGGCGCAGCAACTCGGCTTCGACATGGT
>JBEOKH010000003.1:0-2296 GCA_040275625.1 Thauera sp.
CGCGCAGCCAGGCGAGGTCGGCCTGCACGCTCTTGGAGCCGGGCAGCACGATCAGGTCGGCGGGCGGGATCGCCTGCCCCGGGCCGATCCAGCGGAAATCCACCCGCGGGTGCAGGCGCAGCGGGTCGAGGTCGGTGTGGTTGGAGATGCGCGCGTACACCGGCGCGATCACGCGCAGCGCGGCTTCGCCCGCGCGCACGTCGGCGGCGCTGTCGGCGAGCGCGTCCTCGGCGTCGAGGAAGAGCCCGTGCAGGTAAGGCAGCACGCCGAACACCGGGCGGCCAGTGCGCGCCTCGAGCCAGTCGAGACCTGACTGCAAGAGGCCGAGGTCGCCGCGGAAGCGGTTGATGACGAAGCCCTTGACGCGCGCCTGCTCGGAGTGCGACAGCAGCTCGAGGGTGCCGACGAGGTGGGCGAAGACGCCGCCACGGTCGATGTCGGCGACCAGCACCACCGGGACGTCGGCGACTTCGGCAAAGCCCATGTTGGCGATGTCGCGGTCGCGCAGGTTGATCTCGGCGGGGCTGCCGGCGCCTTCGACGAGCACCGCGTCATAGGCGCTGCACAGGCGGTCCCAGCTCTGCATCACGGCGGCCATCGCGGTGGGCTTGTAGGCGTGGTAGTCCTTTGCAGACAGGCTGGCGACGGCGCGGCCGTGGATGATGACCTGGGCGCCAATGTCGGTGGAGGGCTTGAGCAGCACCGGGTTGAAGTCGGTGTGCGGGGCGACGCCGGCGGCGCGCGCCTGCAGGGCCTGGGCGCGGCCGATCTCACCACCGTCGGCGGTGACGGCGGAGTTGAGCGCCATGTTCTGCGGCTTGAACGGCGCCACCTTGAGGCCCCGCCGGCGCAGCACGCGGGCGAGGCCGGCGACCAGCGTGGTCTTGCCGGCGTCGGAGGTGGTGCCTTGCACCATCAGCGTGATCGGGGAGGACATGGCGTAGAATCCTGCGGGTTTTGCGCGAAGGGGCGGGATTATCGCCGATTCGGGTGCTTGCCGTGGGGGGCGCGACCTGCGGGCTGATGCTCGCGGGCCTCTCTGATTCCTGCGTACCTCCTCTCTTCGCGGGGCGAGGCGTTGCGGGGGTGTGGAGGCCGCGGGGATCGAAGGGCTACGGGTTTGCGCGGGCTGGTCGGTCTGGCACGGGCGGGGCCGCAGCCGGGCAGACGTTCGCGGCCTTCGGCTTCCCGATCGGGCGAGCGTTCGCGGGGCGGCGATGCAAACTCGCTCGCTGCGCTCGCTCAGACATGCATCGCCTTGTTTCCCCGCGAACGCCCGCCCGATCGGCGCTCTCGACAGCCCGGCCACGGCCCCGCCCGCGCCAGACCTTGGTGGTTGCGGCTGCGTTGTGGGTGGGTTGTGGGTGCGGCTGGGCCGTGGGTGGGTTCCGGAATCGTTGCGGCGAGTGCGGCGAGTTTTTGTTTGGCGGGATCCGGCGCGTCGAGCCGGTGACTGCATGCCACCCGGACCGCTGCCAGTCGCGTTGCAGGCCCTTCCGGATAATCCGACCAACCTCCGATCTTGATCATGATTTCCTCTTCACTGCTGCTGATCCTCGCTCTCAAGATGGTCGCCGGCCTGCTCGCCGATCGCGTGTTCGGCGAGGTGCGCCGCTTTCATCCGCTGGTGGGCTTCGGGCGCTGGGCGGGGTGGGTGGAGCGTGGCTGCCGGCGGCTCTTCTACGGGTCGAACGAGACCGGCACCCGCATCGCTGGTGTGCTGGGCTGGGCGCTGGCGGTGCTGCCCTGGGTGGGGATCGTGCTGTGGCTGCGCAGCGTGCATCCACATGCGCATTGGGTTGTCGATGTCGGCCTGCTCTACCTGGCGCTCGGCGGGCGCAGCCTGGTCGAGCATGCGCAAGCCATCGCCGTGCCGCTGGCGGCGGGGAATCTCGCCGAGGCGCGTACGCGAGTGGGCAGGATCGTGAGTCGCGACACGCGCGCGCTGGATGCGGAAGGGGTGGCAAAGGCGGCGACCGAGTCGGTGCTGGAGAACGGCAACGATGCGGTGTTCGGCGCGCTGTTCTGGTTCGTGGTCGCGGGTGGTGCGGGCGCGCTGCTGTTCCGGCTGGCGAACACGCTCGACGCGATGTGGGGCTACCGTACGCCGCGCCACCTGCACTTTGGCTGGGCGGCAGCGCGCATCGATGACGTGCTCAATCTCCTGCCCGCGCGCCTGACCGCGTTAACCTACGCGCTGCTCGGCCACAGGCGGCGGGCGCTGGCATGCTGGCGCAGCCAGGCACCGGGGTGGAACAGCCCCAACGCAGGCCCGGTGATGGCGGCGGGCGCAGGG
>JBEOKH010000004.1:0-12603 GCA_040275625.1 Thauera sp.
GATGCCATCGGCCCAGGCGCGCCCGGGGAGCACGCTGAGCATCACCTCGGCGCCATCGACGAACGCGGCCTGGACACGGAAGCCCTGCGGCTCGGCGGCAGGCACGGCACAGACGCCGGCGCCGATGATGTCGCGGCCGGCCTGGCGGTTCCACGCCATATCGAGCAGTTCGCCCTCGCTCAGGTCGGCGTCGGTGATGACCCGGCCCTGCTGGTGCAACACACCCTCGATATTGCGCAGCACGCCCTGCGCCGGCGCATCGACCCCGCGCCCATGCAACAGTGGATCGAAGGGAAGAATCGAGAAATCGCCTTCCATGACCGTCTCCGGTTAGGTGATTGGCAGCACCAGCGGGCGCACGCCGACCGGCATGAACTCGCGCAG
The DNA here is from genome assembly GCA_040275625.1 of Thauera sp. Taxonomy (GTDB): domain Bacteria; phylum Pseudomonadota; class Gammaproteobacteria; order Burkholderiales; family Rhodocyclaceae; genus Thauera. The sequence goes on from JBEOKH010000004.1 coordinate 385, forward strand.
CCTGACCTGCAGGTTGATCCATTTGTGCGCTTCGCGCTGGAAGCCGAAGGCGCCCATCTCGTCGTCGTCGGGCCCGAGCCTGCGGATGCGCCGATCCGCCGTGCGTGCAAGCTGGGCATAGCCGGGGGCGTTGAAGCGCTCGGAAGTGAACGCCAGGCGCGCGTCGGGCGCGTGCACGCAGAAGTGGTTCGGCGGCAAGCGGTCGCCGTCGCCGGCAAACGCGCTCCACTTGATGCAGCCGTGCTGGTTGTCGAGCACCTCGCAGCGGCGATTGAACACGCCACCCAGGCCACCCACCGCGGCCACGCGTACCGCGCCGAAGCAGGTCAGGCCGTCGAAGGCGAGCGGCGCGCCCCAGGCGGTTTCAGGGTCGGTGGCGGCGGCGATTGCGAACACCGTGCCGGGTGCGTCCTCGGCACGCGGCGAGGCATCGATGATGCTGTCGCTGAGGTCGAGCCGGTAGCGGTCGTCGATCGCCAGGCTGCCGGTGATCGAGCGCTGCACGATGATGTCGGGCGTGGGCAGAAAGGCGAGTTCGTCGTCCTCGAGCGCGAATCCGTAGCCGTTGGCGAGGTGCATCGCCGTGACCCGCTCGGCGCGGCTGCCGTCGCGGCGGGTGTGGCCGCCCGGCGCCAGCGTGCACCCGATCACCTCGAGGCGGGCGAGCGCGGCACGGTTGATCAGCGCCGCGCCGGGCGGGAAGGCCCCCGCCTGGTCCGGCGCCAGGTACAAACCCTCCAGACGCACCGCGGGCGACACCGTGGTCGCTGCCACGGCCAGCACCGGGCGGAAGCCGAGCGGCTGCGCGAGCAGCACGATCGGACGCTGCCCCGACGCGGCGCGGATCGTCAGCGCCTGCGCCAGGCGCAGCGCCACGCCGCCATCGACGCCCGTGCCCGCCAGCGCGGCGAGGTCGACCGGATGCACGCGGCTGTCGGCAATCTCGATGACGACCGGGCCGGTCGCGGTATCCAGATCGGCCAGCGCCTGCTGCAGGGTGACGCCCCCTGCCACCGCCCCCACCCTCCGCAGCTCGACGTCGTCGCCCGCGGACGCCGGAGCGCGCCCCACCGGATGCGCCCCCACCGGTCCCGCCGCCCCATAGGTGAAGCTCATGAGCACGCGCGACACCAGGCTGCCATCCTCCTGCGGCTCGACCAGCTGGTCGCGCTGCACTGCGTTGTCGAGGCCGATGAGGACGCGACCGATGTCGGGGTCGATGACGATCTCGCCATAGCGCAAGGGTCGCCGCAAGCCCGTCTCCCAGGCGCACAGGTTGTCGCCGCGGAAGGACCACCGCCACGCCGTCTGCGGTGGCAACGGGACAAGCAGCGCCTCCAGCGCGCGTGGCAGGAACAGGTGCAGGCCGACATCGCCCAGGTCGAGATCCGAAGGCGTGGGCGCGAGGTCGTCGAAGAAATCCACCGCCACGTAGGCCGCGGGGTGGCCGGCCGGTGTAGCGCTGGTGAGGCGGGCATCGAGCATGGCCCCGGGCACCGCGTCGGGCTCGGTGAGCGGCGACACCACGCCACCAGAGGTCTCCGGGCGCAGGAAACCCGGCCGGCTGGTGTTGAACAGGCGCACCGGCAGATCCAGCGCGTGGAGGTCGAAGCGCAGCGCGAAGCGGGCAAACCCCGCCGGCTGCGAACCGAGATCGGTCGCACCCCTGGCCAGCGGCACGCCCGGCGGCAGTCGGTAGGCCGCCAGCCGCCACAGGCAGATCGCCAGGTTGGGCAGGTTGACGCGGCGCACCTCGCCGCTCGCCGGGCGAAAATCCGCCGTCCACGCGAAGGGATCGAAGGGCGTGCCAAGTAATGCCAGGGCCGCCGGATCACGCAGCGCTACGGTGCCGCCACGCGCCACGTCAAAGCGCGTGAGCTCGGCGCGGCCATAGGGCGGGATGCCACCCGCATCCGGTCGCTGATGATTGAGGTGCTGCGTCCAGCCGAGGTTCTCGCGCAACTCGATGCTGCGGCACGCCCACCCGGTCAGGTTGACCGCGAGGCGCTCGATGGCGCCCAGCGTGCCCTTGCGTCGGCGCAGCGCGATGGTGTCGGCGACGTCGGCGCGCAAGGTGCGCGGATCGCCCTTCAGGTGGCTGGCGCCAAGGAGGTCGGCCAGATAGGGAATGACCCACTCGTCGCAGGTGTCGATGAACAGGTCTTCGTAGAGCTGGCCGATGTCCTCGTGCAGCGCACCGAACACGGCCTCGACCGCCGCGAGGTAGGCGCGCAGCGGGTTCGGCGGCGACTGCTCGGTGTCGCGGATGCGATAGATCTCCGGCAGGCGCTCGAACAGCGGCACGCGCGGACCAGGTGCTGGCGTGTTCATGTGCACTCCCCGGCCGCCACCGCGGCCACCGCGCTCAGCGTCAGATGCGCTGCCGCGAGTTGCAGGAACTCATGCGCGCCACACTCCACCATGGGAAGCAGCGGTCGCGGCGGCGCCGGCGCCACCAGCGTGGCAGGATCCGCCACCGCCCCGGCCGCGGGCGCGCCGAACAGCCCGAGCGCAGACACCCGGCACCACAGCACGCCGGCCACATTCTGCAAGCGCCCCTCGATGCGGCTGCTGTATTCGGGCTCGCCAAGGCGACGTGCGCGCACACCGAACAGGCCGCTGCGTTCGTCCGCCACCACCGCACTCAAACCCAGCGCCGCCCGCAGCCCGGCTTCCACCTCATCCTGGCGCTGGGCGGGGTCGAAGGCGTAGCTCAGGTCAAGGAACAGATGGCGGAACATTGCCTGCTGCACCACCAGCGCATGGCGGTCCGGCCCCTGGCAGCGCTGCGCGCGCGCGACCGCGGCGCGCACGTCGGCGAACTCCGCTTCGCGCCCCGCCTCCAGCAGCACGCGCAGGATCACCGCCGGCACGCCGCCGTGCAGGTCCCACGCCGCGGCTGCGGCAACGACGCCAGGCAGCGCCAGGGTCTCGGTCTCGTAGTCGCTCAGGCTGACCAGCCGCCCCAGGCTCTGCACCTTGCCGGGCGCGGCCATGCGCGCCTTGTCCATGTCTTCCGCCTGCGCGCCGCCGGAGACGATGCCCGCCAGCGACAGCTTGTCGAAACCGGGTGGCCGCTCGCTCGCGGTAGGCATGGCGCCGGGCTTGAGAAGCCCCTGCGCACCGACCCCGGTCCGATAGACCGCGGTCACGTTGCCCACGCCCGATGGCAGGCGGGCGCCGGTCTCACCGTCGCCAAACTGCACGAAGCTGCGGCCCTCTGCATCCTCGCGCACGATATAGACCTCGTCCTTCGGACCGCGCCCGAACAGCGCATCGACGCGCGTCCACAACCTGCCATCGACGCGGACTTCCAGTTCCGGCACCTGCGGGGGCGTCACCCCGGGCTGCAGCAGATAGGTCAGTTGCGCCTTGGGCAGCGCGAAGGTCTGGAAGCGCTCACGGCCGTCACCATTGCCAAGCACCGCCTCGCGCTCGGCCTTGCCCTGGGTGGCATCGACCAGATTGCCGAACACCGTGACTGGCGGGGCCGCCTCGTCGAAATCGGCGCGCGTGAACGGCGCCGGTGCTCGATCGAAGGACAGCGTCCACATCTGCGGCGCCTCGGCCACCGCAGGCGGCAGAAAGTCGGCGGCCGTGTTCATGCAGGTGAGTTCGACGCTGCGACCGTCGTCGTGGGCGAGGTGAAGGCGCCGCCCGCACAGTCCCTGCGCCTCGCTGGCGGTGCCGTAGAAGCACAGCGCAGCGGTGCCATCGACAAAGGCAGCGCTTGCCGGCGAGGACACCGGCCGCAGGCGCAACAGCGGCCCGCGCGTCTCGTGCAGGCGCAGCGCGCGCAGGTCGGCAATGGCGCCGAAACCTGCGGTCCACCCCGGGGCCAGGGTCTCGTCCATCCGCACCCGGGTCGAGGCGCCGGCCAGATTGCCCCAACGCGGTCCCGCCGCACGCACCGCGGTGAGCGTACGCGCGATCGCGAACGGCAGCGCGTAGCTGATCAGATTGCTGACCACCCCGGTCACCACGACCGTGCTGCCGGCGGCGAGATCGGGCACCTCCTGCTCGAGCGGATAATCCTGGGGCGCGATCGGCGTGTACGCGGGCCCCGGCGCGGTCGTGTTGCGCAGGTCGCGCAGGAAGGCGGTTGCAGTTGCCGTGGTGACCGGCGGGTTGGCGCTGGTGTTGGTCTGCACGTACTCCAGCGGCGCCGATGCCCCGAAGTGGCGGAAAGTGCGCCCGAGGCGGTAGGCGCGGCACTGCCGCAGCCAGCCGTGGGTCAGCGCACCGGCGAGCGTCACCACCACCCGACCGCGCGCGCGCTCGACCTTGTCCACGACGACGATCTCCTCGGCGGGCTGGTCGACGACTTTCCACCCCAGCACCACCTGCAGCAGCAGCGCCAGCAGGCTCTCCTCGGGCAGCAGCAGCAGGCGGTCGCCCTTCTTGAGCTCGGCGGCCTCGAGCGCGATCGAATCGCTCGCATCGTCCACCGACGCCAGCTCGAACTGCGCCTGCCCGCCGGCGATGACCATGTCGTAGTGGCGCGGCCGGTACAGGTGGAAGCGGCCGAGATGCGGCCAGGCCGTCAGTTCAGCCGCGGTCTGGAAGTCCGCCGGTGCCGGCGCGTCGGCAAGATCGAGCTTGACCGGAAAGCCGGCACGGATCACCACCGGCGCCTCGCCGCGCGCCTCGAAGGCGAGCGTGGCGCGGCCGCCAAGCCCCGGCGCCAGCCGATAGCCAGTGAGCCGCACCAGGTCGGCGACGCTCTCGCGCCAGGCCGCGGTGCGCAGGTAGGCCTCGTTGGCGTAATGCTCCTGGTAGAAGCTCAGGATGTCGGCGAGGACGGCCGAACCCTCGAGCAGGGCGATCGCCGGATCGTCCGCGCCGCGGTGCGTCCACGCGGCGAGCTCGGGCGCGGCATCGATGCGCCGGATCATGGCCTCGACGAAGTCCGGGTAGCGCCCGATACGGTAGGCGATACGTGGCAGCCCGGGGCGGTTCGCCGCACGGCGGGGAAACTCGAACGGATCGTTGATCAGCGCATCGCAGGCCATCTCGATCTCCTACTGGCGGCCGCCACGCACATCGAAGCGGATCAGGCCGCGCTCGAGGTGGCTGGGGTCGTTGCTGAGCAGCACCACCTCGTCGAAGCCCATCTCCAGCACCGCGGTGCCTGCCAGGCCGGGGGTCGGCGCGTTGAAGCGCTTCATCGCGATATCGACGATGTGGCGCACCCCGGCCACGCCATGAATGCGCCCGGCAAGCGCGCTGCGGTGCACGGCCTGTCCGAAGGTCCACTGGTCGGGATTGAAGAAGCCCGGGCGGCCGTCTGCGGTCCACCCGTCGGAGAACTCCTGTTCCAGCACGAAGCGCAGGTCCTCGCACCAGTACTCGGGCTCGGCGCACACCGTGATGCGCACATCGAGCGCCACGTAGCGCGGCGCACGCAGCTCGAGATCCTCGCCGATCAGGCGTACGGCCTCGAGGTGCGCGGCCACCTGGCGACGCAGCGCATCGTCGACCACGGTGGTGCCACGCGGATCGATGAGCACGCGCACCGTGCGCCAGCTCCCGGTCCAGGCGTAACGCGCCACCGCGCGCGCCACACCCGCCACCTCCTCGGCGCGGCGCACGTAATCGTCCAGCGTCACCGCACGCAACTGGCGCGCGCGCCAGGCCTCGGGCGCATTGCGGCGGATCTTGTCCGGCGCTTCGGGGGCGCGGCCGTCGGTCACGTCGAAGGGGTTCCAGGCCGCGACCACCGCGCCGGCCAGCGGCGGCGCCAGCGCGCTCACCACGCTCAGCCGGTCCGCCCCGACGTTGCCGGCAAGTCCGCCGCCGGCCTGGTATTCGCAGCGCACCACGGCCCCTGCCGGGAGCAGGCGGCCGTTACGGCCATTGCCGAAGCGCAGCGTGCTGCGCCCATGCTCGTCGGTCTCGACCATGAAGTGGTCGCCCCGCTCTGCCGAGTCGTCGCTGCGCACCAGGCTCTCGACCTCGTCCCAGATGTCTTCCGCGCCGTCGGGTGTTGCCACCTCGACGCGCAGGGTCGAACGTGGCGGCAGCGAGCCGTCCGGCTCGGTTCCATCCGCGTTCGCCAGATAGGCGAGCGGCGCGTCCTCCGGCAGTGTGGCGAGCGCCCAGTCGAGGCCGTCGCCGAAGCGGTTCATGCGCAGGTAGTGGCGATGCAGGAGGGTCGCACCGTCATCGGGCAGGACAGTGCCCGGCTCGTGGAAGTGCACCGTCATCGGCAGGCCGGCATGCACCTGCAGCAGGTTGCCGAAGAACAGCGACACGTCGGTGACCGGCACCCCTGCGCAGAAGGTGGTGAAGCTGTAGTCGAAGCGCAGCGCGTCCTCTTCGCGCCAGTGCAGGCGCACCATCCAGGTCAGCGTCAGCGGATCGAAGATCGCCTCGGCCGCGTCCGCCCCGTTGCGCAGGCGCAGCAACTGGCGTTTGCGCGGATTTCGCCCGGGCGCGGCGCCGGTCAGCGGGTTGAGCATCTCGACGATGATCAACTCGCGCCACAGCCCGTCGCGCACCGTGTCGCGCAGGGCCTCGGCCTGCGCCTGCGCGGCGAGGCCGGCGAGCGGCACCACGTCGGCGGAGGTGCTGCCGGCACGCAGCGCAGGTTGCGCGTCGCGCCAGGTGTGCAGGCGCAGCCGGTTGCGCAGCCGATCGAAATGCTGGCGTGCGGCAGCGTCGAGCCCGCGCTGGCGGCTGGCGAAGACCCCTGCCTCGGCCTCGCCGGCGGTGCTCACCACCAGTTCCTGGTCGCTCAGCGCAAACGGCGCCTGGCCGGCATCCAGCTCGAGCACGAGCCAGGTGCTGGCCTGGTTGCCCTGGCCGAGGTGGTAATCCATCAGCCGCGCGTGGCGTGCCAGCGTCACCCGGCCGCGTGCCGTCGCCAGGTAGGCCTCGGCCATCACGCGGTCCTGGTAGTCGGACAGTTCGTCGGCGGCGGCGGCGAAGAGGCCGATCAGCACCTGGTCGTGGTCCGCCTCGCTGCTGCTGCGCCACCCCGGCACGCGCTGGGCGACGGCCGCCATCAACACGTGACGGAAGGAGTCGTAGTCCTTCGCCAGATAGTCGATCGCCGGCGCGGCCACGGACGGGCGCCCGCCTGCCCGCGGCGCGCAGTCGTTGGTGAAGCAGCCGGGACGGAACTTGAAGCCGAGGGTGCTGAAGAAGGGGTCAATGCGGCTGGCGTCCCAGACCAGCTCGAGCGTGTAGGTCGAATAGTCGCCGACGGGCTCGACGCGCAGCCGCACGCGCGTATCGTCGATCGCGGCGGCGGCCGTCACCCTGACCTGCCCGCTCGCGGGTCCGGCGGGCACGCGTGTGCCACCGCGCACGCGGAACACGCGTGCCACCCGTGCCGGATCACCAGCGATGTCGGCAAGGAGGTCAGCAACGTGCAGCGCGTTGTGGAAATGCAGGTCGAGCTCGGCGTGGTCGGGGTCGGCGCCCGCCGCAAGCGCCACCAGGGCCAGCCGCAGCCCGTTCAGGTCGCGCGCGGCCAGCAGGTCGGCACGCTCGTCCGCATGGTCCTGGGAGACGATGGCGCTCATTGTCCGGTCCTCTGGAATTTCACCACGCGCGCGTCGGCACTGCCGGCGAGCCGGTATCGCACCGTCACCTCCAGCCCGCCGGTGTGCGGGTCGAGCAAAAGTTCGGGCACCATGCCGGGCGCCGCCCCCTCGTCACCGAAGCGCACGTCGATCATTTCGACCGTCAGCCGGTGGCCGAGCCAGCGCGACAGGGCCTGCGTGATGCGCGCCTTGACCACGCCGCGCAGCACGTCCGACGCCGGCTCGAACACCAGCCGGCGCACGCCGCCACCGAACTCTGGCAGGAACAGCCGTTCGCCGGGACCGGTGAGCAGCAACTGGAGCAACTCGTCGCGCACGTGCGCGGCGTCGTCGGCGGGCGCGGCACTGCGCCCGTCGTGCCCGATATGGAACGGAAACGCGAGATGACGACCATTCGACAGCGCCATGGCTAGACCCCCTTCGCCTGCGTCTGGACCTGCACCACCAGGGCCGTGCCCTGTGGCACCTGGGCGGCGTTTAGGCACAGCCCGACGCTGTTCTGCAGCAGCACCGGCACGCCGTGGAGCTTCGTCTGTGCCGCGCCGCTCGCCCACCGGATCACGACGCACGGCGTATACACACCACCGGGGGTAAAGGTGCAGCCAATGACCGGGTGCACGTCGGTCTGCAGCAGCATCGGCGCACCATCGACGGCCGCCTCGGTGTTGGTGGTCAGCAACTGGGCGAGACCGGCATGCGGGCACAGCACGGTGCTGGCGGTGGTCAGGATCGGGATCACGGCGGCACCCCGAAGGACATCGCGCCATTGACCAGGCTGAGCCCCGCCAGCCCGATCTTGATCTGGCCGTTGTTGAGCGAGATGCTGTCGGCGCTGATGGTGATCTCGCACGCACCGCAGGTGAGGACGATCTCGCTGCCGGTCATCCGGATCTCCGGCCCGCCCGCGCTGCCGTGCACGAGCTTGAGCTCGTCGTTACGATCGTCGAGGATCACCGTGTGGCCGTGCTCGGATACGATCACCCGCAGCGCGGCGCCCTGCGGCTCGGGACGCTGTCCGCTCGCCCACCAGCCCCCCGACCAGATCGGGTTGTCGAGGCGGCCGGCCTCGAACTCGATCCACACCCCGGCGCCCACCGCCGGCAGCATCACCATGCCATGGCCATCGCCCGCAAACGGCGCCACCGGCAGCGCCCACCCGGTTTCCTGGCCATGCAGCAGGCCGTCCACGCGCGCCCGGACGCGGCACTGGTTGAGCGGATCATCGACGTTGGTGACGATGCCGCGGTACTTGCCGAAGTAGCTGGTCCCGGCGCGCTCGACCAGGCGCTCGACGCTGCTCTCGATGATGTCGGACATCAGAACACCCCCACACTGGCCGCGACCGACAGCTTGAGCCCGCCGCCCAGCGCCTCGGCCACCCGGGCGCCCGACACCTCGGTCAATGAATCGGCCTTGGCCTCGATCTGCTGCGAATACAGCGACGGGGTGATGCGGTGCACCACGCGGGTGATCAGGTATTCGCCGCTGTAAGGCGTCTCCCCCGCATCCAGCCGCACCTTCAGGTAGGGCTGCAGCACGGCCTCGTAGCACCCGGGAATGACCCGCGCGGAGAGCCGGTACACGTAGCCGCTTTGCCGCGCCCGCGCGGCTGCCGCGGCCTCGGGGTCTGCGCGCGTGTTGTCGGCCGGATGGAGCAGGCGACGCGGCGTCAGGTCGGCCGGCACGGCAGGCAGGGCGCGCATCAGGCCCAGGTCTGCGGCGCTGGTCTCGAAGGTGGTCACGCCCTGGTCATCGACGCGCAGCACCCGGGCCTGGGTGACCTCGGCCCCGTCCGGATCCTCGGTGATGCTGGCGTCGGCGAGATTGCGCCCGTCGCCGATCATGCGCAGAGGTGGCAGTCCGGCCGCGCCTTCGGGGTCGGCGAGGAAGCAGCCGACGCTGGCGCCGCGCGCATCCCCAGGCAGCACATAGGCATGGCGGTCACTCGCCGTGCCGAGCTCGCGCAGGAACTGCAGGACCGTCCCGCGCCGCGTCGTCGTCTCCGGCGTCGCGGTGGTGGCGTCGACGCGGAGCGAAGCAATCTGCGCGAAGCGGCCAAACAGCTCGGTGGCGATGTCGCTGTAGCGCCGATGCTCGAAGGGCGGCTCGACCTCCTCGTCGCGATTGAGGAAGGCGCTGTCGTCGCGCACCACCATGGTGGCGGCGCTGCGCCCCGGCTGTGCGTCGAGCGCGGCGTCGATGCTGACCAGCGGACCGTCGATCAGCGCGACAAAACGCCCGCTGCCGAGGTCGAGTTCCACGCGTACGCGCGAAAACGCGGCACCGCCTTCCCCCGGCCAGTGCAGCCAGGTGCCATTGGCATCGAGGCAGAGGAACATGCGCACACGCGCTTCCCAGAACGCATCCATTTCCTGCGTGACCTCGATGTCCTCGACGCGCGCGAGCTCGTCCGCACTCGCCGCGCGCTCACCGAACCAGATGCGGAACCGCAGCGCGCCCATGCTCAGCTCCTCGGCACATCCACCCGACCGCCCGGCGTCGCAACCAGCGTGCGACTGTCGAGCGCCGAGCTGGCATCGGCCACATACCAGAACTGGGTGGCGTCGCCGTACTGCGCATGGGCGATGAGGTCCAGCCGATCGCCGCCCACCACGGTGCGCGCGTCGCCGGCAACCGGTGTCAGCCGGCGCAGCTTGAGCGCGCGCACCGGCTCGCCGGTCGAGGTGGTGGTATCAACGGTGGCGACGCGGGCATAGCGTGAATTGGCGAGGAACATGGGACCTCCCGATCAGGGTCACAACGGAATCACATCGACGGCCTGCGCGGCGGTGTTGGCAAGATTGGCGATGGCCTGGACCTCCTTGGCGAGCGTGCTGTATTCGAGCGCCCCCTTGGCAAGCAGATCGTCGGAGCAGGCGTCGACCGCAATCACGCTCAAACGCAGGTCGACCTCGGCGCGCAGCGGATTGAGCAGCGCGTCGTATTCCAGCTCGGCGATCGTCATTGCGTCGATCGTCACCGGCAGCACCCGGGTCAGGCCCCAGACGAACAGGATGCGCGGGTACTGCTCGCGCGGAATCGGCTGCGCCGGCGCATCGTCACCGCCGCCGAGCGCATCGCCGATGGCATCGAGCGCGGCGCCGATCAGGCCCTCGAGCTTTGCGCTCGGCAGCACCATCTTCTCGAGCGCACAAAGTTGCGGCCCAATGCCGAACATGCGGGCGAGGGCCTTGTCCTCGTCGAGCATGTTGGCCGCGCTGAAGTGCGCCTTGAAGGAAATCGTCTCGAAGGTCTTCTCGCCGGCCTGGGTCGTCTCGCGCTGGGTGGCACCCGTCGGGCGCGGCGGGATCTGCAGGCTGCGCGACAGCGACTCCGGGTTGAACTGGAAGATCACCACGTTCGGGATCGGCCCGATCAGGCCGGCGCCGTACTCGATCAGTGCACCACGCAGCAGCGCCATGTTCAGCCTCCGCGCGTGCGCTCGGCGATACGCCGCGCGAGCAGCGCTGCCAGGGTCTCGGGGCCGGCGCTCGCGGCGAGCTCGATCCGCCCGCCATCGATGTCGCCACCGTTGATGTCGCCAACATCATCGCCGCCAGCGGCCCGGCGCCCGCCGAATGCCTGCGCCAGCGCAGGCCCGAGCAGGCGTGCCGCGGTCGCGGCGGTGCCCGCAGACACCCCGCGCAGGTCGAGTTCGATGGTGTCGACATGGACCCGACGCCCGGGACGTGGTGCCATTGCGCGCGTCATCGCACACTCCTCTCAGCGGCCACCAGCGGCGCGTAGGGGCCGAACTGTTCGAGGCTGCTCGCGCGCTCGAGCTTTGCATACTCACGCTGCACCGCGCGGATGATCGACGCCATGCTCAGTGCCCTGGGGGCGCCGGCATCGGCGCATTGCAGGCAGGCATGGAACACGATGGCGCGGATGTGCCCACCCGCCAGTGCGAACCGGCTGGCGAGAAAGTCGAAGTCGAGGTCGGCGACATCGATCCCCTCCGGAATCACGCCGCGCCAGATGCGCTGGCGTTCGGCGACCCCCGGCAGCGGAAAATCGACCACGAAGCGCAGCCGGCGCAGAAAGGCCTCGTCCAGGTCACGCTTGCGGTTGGTCGCGAGGATCGCGAGGCCCTTGAAGTGCTCCATGCGCTCGAGCAGGTAGCTGATCTCGAGGTTGGCATAGCGGTCATGGGCGTCGCGGACCTCGGTGCGCTTGCCGAACAGGGCATCCGCCTCGTCGAAGAACAGGATGACGTCAGCGACCTCGGCGGCATCGAACACCTTGCGCAGGTTCTTCTCGGTCTCGCCGATGTACTTGTTCACCACCTGCGACAGGTCGATGCGCAGCAACGGCAGCTTCAGGGCCTGCGCCAGGGCTTCGGCGCACATCGTCTTGCCGGTGCCCGGCGGGCCGGCAAACAGGGCAGCGAGCCCGCCCTCGTTCCACGCCTGCGCGGTCCCCCACTCGTAGTGCACGCGGGTGAGATTGTTCATCGCCACCACGAGCTCGTCGATCTGGCGCGCCTGAGCGGGCGGCAACATCAGCTCGCTCAATGCGAAGCGCGGCGCCACCGCCTGCGCGAGCGTGCCGAGGTCGAGATCGGCGCGCGCGCAGGCGAACACTTCGTCTTCGGTCGGCGACCGACCGAGCGCGGCCAGTTCGGCGCCGACCCGCGCAATCGCCGCCTGCTCGTAGCGCAAGCGCCGTG
>JBEOKH010000005.1:0-3869 GCA_040275625.1 Thauera sp.
GGAAGGTCGCCGGCGCGTGGCGCGTGAGCTTCTGGGGCGCACTGGCGATGGCGATGACCGCGGGCGTTGGCGCCCTGTTCGGCGCCGTCGTCTGACTCGAGCGGGTGATAGGGCAGGTCAACACCGCCGTGCTGCAGGAGTCGGCAGGGGAATCGGCAGGGAAAACGGCGGACCTCGGGAAGCGCGCTCCTCGTGACCCGTTGGCGGGTGGCGCTGCCGTCCTTCAACCCGGTAGCGCGCGCAGCCAGTTGCGCAGGATCCCGGTGACCTGCCCGGGCTGCTCGAGTGGCGAAAGGTGGCCGCAGTGCTCGATGATCTCCAGTTTCGCGCCGGGTATGGCCGCGACCAGCTCTGCGTGCACGGCGGGTGGCGTGATCACGTCCTCGCGGCCGCAGATCACCAGGGTCGGGCACTTGATGCGGGCGAGGCCGGGGCGGCTGTCGATGCGGCCGATGATGGCGCGTTCCTGACGCACGAAGACCTCTTTTCCCAGTCCGTTTGCGGATGACTGGAACATGCCGCCGACCTCGGGCGTGCGGGCATGGTCGGGATGCGCCATGCGCGTGAGCAGGGTGTCGATGACCGTCTGGAATTGCGTTTCGGCGAGCTTGATGAGCTTCTCGCGCGCGGCGGTGGCTTCGCGTGTCTCGGGGTGTGCGCTCGTGCTCATGAGCACCAGCGCGCGGACGCGTTCGGGCGCTTGACGCACGATCTCGAGTGCGACGTAGCCGCCCATCGACAGGCCGACGAGCACGAACTGTCCGCCCGGCGCAGCGGCGAGGGTGTCGGCGGCAAGCTGGCCGATCGTGTCGGTGCCGGTGAGGTCTGCGATGGTGATGCCGGCAACGTCTGCGAGCGCGTCGGCCTGTTGCGCGAACAGGCTCGCATCGTTGAGCAGTCCCGGCAAAAGGACCAGGTTGGGGTTCTTCATGAGGGCGCTCCTTGGGCGTTGAGTGCGGAATGCGGAATGCGGAATGAACGCGCTGCCGCGCCGCCTAGACCCCCCAGACCACAGGCGCGCCTTCTGCCGGCGCGCGCTCCATGATCTCGAACATCAGCACATCGTTGCTTGCAGTGGATCTGAACGTGATCATCATGGCGGGTTTCCTCATGCCGTGGCGGCCTCCGCCGGATGTTTCAGACGGGGGCCGCAGGGAAGATGGGTTCGATTTCGGCTGGGCCGGCACGCCAACAGCCATGTCGGTGCCTGAGCTCAGGCGGGTTTCTTGACCGCGTCCTTGATGTCTTCCTTGAGGTCGCCGTAGTCGGCCTGAAATTCGCCGACTGCCTGGTCGACCTTGCCCTCTGCTTCCAGACTTTCGTTGCCGACCACCTTGCCGGTGATCTCCTTCACCTTGCCGGTCGCTTCTTTCACACGGCCCTTGACTTGATCCTTGTTCATGCTCGTCTCCTTTGCACTGGGTTGGCCCTTCGGCACTGCGGTCGGACCTCGCCCGACCGCTGATTCATGCAGCATGTGCCGATGGGGCGAGGCGGTATGTACGTCAGCGCACATACGGCGCAGCGGATCGGGGCGGCCCCGTCAGCTACACCTGCGTGCGCTTTCGCACAGATGCGCACCGGCAGAAGGATTGAAAATCAATTAACACCCAGCGCGCTGCCGGCCCTTGTCCGCAGCGCACAGCGAATCGCGGCATCAGCACCAGAGGGGCGGCATGGCAGGGCTATCGGCGCACGATCCGCGCCAGAACCAGATTCTGGCGGCGCTTCCAGAGCGCGACTATGCGCGGCTGGTGGGCGAACTCGAGCATGTCTCCCTGGCGGCGGGGGCTCTGCTTCATGAACCCGGCGCGGCCTTCGAGTTCGCGTACTTTCCCACCACCGCGATCGTGGCGCTGATCCTTGGCACGGACCGTGGCGCGTCTGCCGAGCTGGCGATGACCGGCAACGATGGCCTGGTCGGCATTCAGCTCGTGCTCGGGGGCGCGAGCACGCGCTTTGCGATGACGGTGCAGAGCGGGGGCGAGGCCTGGCGCCTGCGCGCCGAGGTGGTCGACCGGGAGCGGGGTCAGGGGGCCGATCTGCAGCGTCTGTCGCTGTGTTATGCGCAGGCCTTGATGACGCAGATGGCGCACAACATCGTCTGCAACCGCCATCATCTGGTCGATCGGCAGCTGTGCCGCTGGCTGCTGTCCAGCCTGGATCTGTTGCGCGGCAACCAGGTCGATGTCACCCAGGAGGTGATCGCGCGCATGTTCGGTGTGCGCCGCGAGGCGGTCACCGAGGCGGCAGGCAAGCTGCAGGCAGAAGGGCTGATCCGCTATCGGCGCGGACACATCACGGTGACCGACCGCGCCGGCCTCGAAGCGCGCGCCTGCGACTGTTACCGCGCGGTGCGGGACGAGTACGAGCGCCTGTTTGGCGATCAGGCCGCCTCGAAGTGCTCCAGCATCAACTGCACGCTCGACACACCGCGGAACTCGTTGATGCCCAGGCGGTAGGCTGCGTGGATCTGTTCCGGGGCGCCGCCGGCGTGGTTGAACTGGATGGCCTCGTAGCGCGAGGCGTTGCGGCACAGATCCAGCTTGAGGTGCTTGTCCTTCAACAGGCGCTGGCGCTCGACCCGGAACACGTCGTCGAACACCGGCGCCGGAAAGCCCTGGCCCCAGATCTCGTTGTCGAGCAGGCGCACGGCGTCGAGCGCGAAATAGCCGGATTCGAGGCTGCCGTCGGTGTCGATGCGGCGCTCGAGCTGGGCGGGCTCGAGCAGCTCGCTCACCACTTGTTCGAAGGCGGCGTCGAAGCGTGCGAGTTCCGATTCGCGGATGGTCAGGCCGGCGGCCATGGCGTGGCCGCCGAAGCGCACGATCAGGTCGGGATGGCGCTTGGTGACGAGGTCGAGCGCGTCGCGCAGGTGCAGGCCGGGGATCGAGCGCCCGGAGCCCTTGAGCTCGCCGTCGCTGGCACGCGCAAAGGCAATGGTCGGGCGGTGCAGGCGTTCCTTGATGCGGCCGGCGACGATGCCGATCACGCCCTGGTGCCAGTCGGGCTCGAAGAGCGCGACGGTGGCGCGGTTGCCGGCGTCGAAGCCCTCCAGCCGGGTCAGCGCCTCTTCCTGCATGCCGGCCTCGATGCTGCGCCGTTCGCGGTTGAGCTTGTCGAGCTCCTGGGCGATGTTCATCGCCCGCCCGGCGTCGTCGGTGATCAGGCATTCGATGCCCAGGCTCATGTCTGACAGGCGGCCGGCGGCATTCAGGCGCGGGCCGATCATGAAGCCGAGGTCGGTGGTGCCGGCCCGCGCCGGGTCGCGCCCGGCGAGTGCGAACAGGGCGCGGATGCCCGCCTGCAGGCGTCCGGCGCGCATGCGGGCGAGCCCCTGTGCAACCAGGATGCGGTTGTTGCGGTCGAGCTTGACGACGTCCGCCACGGTGCCGAGCGCGACCAGGTCGAGCAGGTCGGCGAGGTTGGGTTCCTTGGCGCCGGCAAAGGCGCCGCGCTCGCGCAGCTCGGCGCGCAGCGCGAGCATGGTGTAGAACATCGCGCCCACGCCGGCCAGCGCCTTGCTCGGGAAGTCGCAGCCGGGCTGGTTGGGGTTCACGATCACGTCGGCCTCGGGCAGCACGTCACCGGGCAGGTGGTGGTCGGTGATCACCGTGGCCATGCCGTGGGCACGCGCCGCGGCGATGCCTTCGACGCTGGCGATGCCGTTGTCGACGGTGATGAGTACGTCCGGCTCCAGGCGCGCGGCGATCTCCACCATTGCCGGGGTGAGGCCGTAGCCCAGGGTCACGCGATCGGGCACCAGGTAATGCACGTCGGCACCGAAGGCGCGCAGCGCGCGCACGCCCACCGCGCAGGCGGTGGCGCCGTCGCAGTCGTAGTCGGCGACGATGACCATGCGCGCGCCC
>JBEOKH010000006.1:0-6407 GCA_040275625.1 Thauera sp.
CGATCAGGGTGCGGCAGGCCCACGGGCAGATGTAGGCCACGTACAGCACGTAGCGCCCGGCTTCGGGGGTGAAACCTTCGGGGCTGTCCGCGCCGATGCGATGCCGGAAGCCGGAGTCCTGGCGCAGGAATCGACCCGCGTCGTCGCTCGCCTGCACCGGTTGCCACTTTTCCACCCACTGCCCGTTGATCAGCATGCGTCGCGCCTCCCTTTTTTTTAATTGGCCTTTGCGTGGACGACAAGGTATTGCGATCGGCGACCCGGAAAAAGCCCGCTCCCGGGATGCACTGTTCCGCCGCCCGCAACGAAAGCGACCGCGTGCGTGGCCTCACCAGCCCGGCGGCGGTGCGGCGAAACGTTCGGCAAGGAAGTCGACCAGTGCGCGCACCTTGGGCGGGACGAACTTGCGCGTGGGATACAGCGCATAAATGCCGAGCGTGACGGATCGATACGCGGGCATCAGCTCCACCAGCGTCCCGGCGGTCAGATCATCGGCGACCAGGAAGCCGGGTTGCAGGATCACCCCCTGGTCGGCGAGCGCCATTGCGCGGCAGGTGTCGCCGCTGTTGGTGTGCGCGGACGGGCGGGTGCGCACGCTCACGCGCCCGTCCGGCCCGTCGAACTGCCACTCGTCGCCCCCCGACCGGTAGCTGTAGGCGATGACCGTGTGGCTGGCGAGGTCCGCCGGCACCCGGGGTGTGCCGTGGGCCGCCAGATAACCGGGTGCGGCGCACAGCACGATGCGGGTGCGGGCAAGCTGCCGGCAGACGAGGGTGGAGCTGGGCAGCGCGGCGATCCGGATCGCCATATCGAAGCCTTCCTCGACCAGATCGACGGTGCGGTCCGATAGCGTGATCTCGAGCTGCACCTGCGGGTGCAGGTCGCGGAACGCGCCCCACAGGGGCGCCAGATGGCGAATGCCGAAAGTGACCGGGGCGTTGATGCGCAACAGCCCGCGTGCCGCACCGCTGCGCGAATGCAGCTCGGCTTCGGCTTCCTCGAGCCCGGCGAGCAACTCCCGGCTGCGGGCGTAGAAGCGTTCGCCATCCTCGGTCAATGACAGGCGTCGGGTCGTGCGGTGCAGCAGGCGCACGCCGAGTCGCGTTTCCAGCTCGCCCACGTAGCGCGAGGTGGCCGCCCTGGACAGCCCGAGCGCCTCGGCCGCGCCCACGAAGCTGCCGGCATCGACCACCGCGCAGAAGGTCTGCATTTCGACAAAGCGGTCCATTGTCTCTTCCAGTGGAACAGTTTCTTCTTGGGATACTCGTTTATCTCAATATGGGTGCCCCGTAAAGTGCCGTCCATGGGCAGCGCAACGTCACAAGACGCTGAACCCACAGACCGATAACGACCCCACGGAGAAACACCATGACCCATCCCCTGATCAAGCGCCTGTTGTTCACCAACGCCGGCTGGGCTGCGCTCGCCCTGCGCATTCCGGTCGGCATCATCTTCGTCGCCCACGGCGCGCAGAAACTCTTCGGCTGGTTCGGCGGTTACGGCCTCGAAGGCACTGGCCAGTGGATGGCCTCGATCGGCCTGGCGCCCGGTTATCTGATGGCCTTGCTCGCCGGTAGCGCGGAGTTCTTCGGCGGTATGGCGCTGATCATTGGGCTGCTGGTGCGCCCGGCAGCGGCGGTGCTCGCGATCGCGATGCTGGTGGCGATCTTCAGCGTGCATGTCGGCAACGGCCTGTTCATGAGCAAGAATGGCTACGAATTCGGCCTCGCCCTGCTGGCGGTGTCGGTGTCGCTGCTGCTGAGCGGTGCGGGACGGGCGTCGATCGATGCGGCGCTGAGCCGGGGCGGGCCGCAAGCCTGAGCGCCGGACTGGAAGACCGGGCCCCGCGAGGGCCCGGATCGGCCCCTGCTCTCCGGCGCAAGCCTTCGCCGTCTTTTCGGAGAATTCAGATGCAAACACTTCCTACCCTGTTCGTCTCGCACGGTGCGCCCACCTTCGCGCTCGACCCCGGCCTCGCCGGCGCAAACCTTGCCGCGCTTGGCCGTCGGCTGCCGCGCCCGCAGGCGGTGCTGGTGGTGTCGCCGCACTGGATGACGCGCCAGCCGCAGGCCACGCTGGCGCTGCGGCCCGCAACCCTCCACGATTTTGGCGGCTTCGATGCGGCCCTCTACACGCTGCAGTACCCGGCCGAGGGCGCGCATCTGGCCGCGCGTCGTGCGCTTGAGCTGTTGCAGGCGGCGGGTCTGTCCGCGACGCCGGACGCCGATCGCGGCCTCGACCATGGTGCGTGGGTGCCGCTGATGCACCTCTACCCCGAGGCTGACGTGCCGGTGTTCCAGGTGGCGCTGCCGGTGTGGCTCGATGCGGAGGGCGCTTACGACTACGGCCGCGCGCTGGCGCCGCTGGCGGACGAAGGCGTGCTGATCGTGGGGTCGGGCAGCCTCACCCACAACCTTTACGAGTTCCGCCTCGGCGATCCGCGCGCAGAGGCCTATGCGGCGGAGTTCGCGCACTGGGTGCGCGCCGCAGTGCTGGCGGGCGACCACGAGCGGCTGCGTCGCGCACTGGCGATCGCACCGCACGCTCGCCGCGCACACCCCACCGCCGAGCACTACCTGCCGCTGCTGGTGGCCGCCGGCGCGGCTGCGCAGGCCGTGCCCGCGAGCGTGGTCGAGGGCGGCATCGTCCATGGCGTGCTGTCGATGGATTCCTTCCTGTTCGGTGCCGACCCCGCCGTGGCGCAGGATCGCGCTGCGAACACCCTGTTGCCGAACTGAGGCCCGACCATGTCCGGTCAAGACCTCATCGTTCAACAGGCGCCCGTGCCCGCCGCGCGCCTGATCCTGCTGTTCCACGGCGTGGGCGCCCGGCCCGAGGACCTCGTGCCGCTCGGCCGCACGCTCGCCGCCGCAGACCCCGCCGCCTGGGTGGTGAGCGTGTGCTCGCCCGCAGCCTGCGATCTGGGCAGAGGCTGGCAGTGGTTCTCGGTGCGCGGCGTGACCGAGGACAACCGCCCGGCGCGCATCGCCGAGGCGCTGCCACAGTTCATGCGCACCGTGCGCGACTGGCAGGCAAGGGCAGGGGTGAAGCTCGCCGGCACGACGCTGATCGGTTTCTCGCAAGGGGCGATCATGGCGCCCGAATCCACCCAGCTGCCCGAGTCTGTGGCCGCGCGCGTGATCTCGCTCGCCGGCCGCTTTGCGTCCCCGCCGCGCGTGGCGCCGATGGCGACGCAGGTGCATCTGCTGCACGGTGACCAGGATCCGGTGATCGATTCCCGCCACAGCCTCACCGCCGCCGAAACCCTGCGCTCGCTGGGTGCGGCGGTCACCGTCGAGCGCTTTCCCGGTCTGGGGCACGGGGTGGATTCACGCATGGCGGCGCGCGTCAGGGCGCTCGCTGCCTGAGCGAGGACCGGGGTGCCCGCCGGCCTGATCAGGAGGCCTGCGGCGCGTCCTGCCGGGGCAGGGTGATGGCGAAGCATGTGACCCCCGCGGCGGAGGATTGCGCGCTGATCTCACCCCCATGTGCGCGCACGATGGAGCGCGTGATGGCCAGCCCCAGCCCCGCGCCTTCACCGTGGCGCGCGCGCTGGGTGCTGGCGCGATGGAAGCGGTCGAAGATGCGCTCGAGCTGGTCGGGGGGGATGGGGTCGCCGACGTTGCTCACGGCAATGCGGACCTGGGCGGCGTGCGCCTCGATGGCGATCGTGATCGCGCCGCCGGCCGGGGTGTGGCGCAGCGCGTTCGAGATCAGGTTCGACAGCGCGCGCTGCAGCATCAGGCGGTCGCCATGAACGCTGGCCTGGCCCTGGCGTTCGATGCGCACCTGGCGCTCGTCGGCGAGCGCCTCGTAGAAGTCGATGAGCGCGTCTGCCTCGCCGGCCAGGTCGATGGACTCGCCTGCATGCGCGAGGGCGTTTTCTTCGGCCTTGGCGAGGAACAGCATGTCGCTGACCATGCGCGCGATGCGCTCGTATTCCTCCAGGTTCGAGGCCAGGATGTCCTGGTATTCGTCGATCGTGCGCGGGCGCGACAGCGCCACCTGGGTCTGGGTCATCAGGTTCGAGATCGGCGTGCGCAGCTCGTGGGCGATGTCCGCCGAATAGTCGGCGAGGCGCTGGAATGCCGCTTCCAGGCGGGCGAGCATGCCGTTGAAGGCGTCGACATGGTCGCGCACTTCGAGCGGCGCATCGGTGGCGGCGAGGCGCTCGCCGAGCTGCCGCGCCGACAGCCGGCGGGCGGTTTCGGTGACCCGGCGCAAGGGGGCGAGCCCGCGGTGCGCGGCAAACCAGCCGAACAGCGCCGCCACCAGCGCCGCCACGGCGACGCCCGCCCAGGTGGCCTTGCGCACCGAGGCGAGAAAATGGGTGTGATGGGAAAGGTCGAGCGCGAGCAGCACCTCAAGCGTCTCCTCGTTCGCGCTGCTTGCGGGCAGGTCGATGCGCACCGCCAGGCCACGGTGCGGATGCCCATCGACCGTCCACGCTCCCGCAGCCTCCTCCAGACGCGCACCCGCCCGTTGCGCGGGGGTGAAGTGTTCGGGATGGATTACATGCAGCACGTGCCCGTCGACCGTGCGCAGCAGCACGCCCACGCTCTCGTGTCCGACAAAGGACCGGTCCAGCCCCTCGAAGCGCGCCGGCGGCGCCTGATCCGCGCGGCTGTCGTGCAGGGCGTTGCGGATGAGCGTGAGCTTGCCGTGCAGTTCGTGCGCATCCAGCTCCTCGAAGTGCGCGTCCAGCATGCGCCCGAACAGCACGGCCGCGAGCACGAGCAGGCACGCGGTGAGGGCGGCGAAGAGGGTGGCCAGGCGGGCGGTCAGCGAGGCAATGCGGATCATCGTCAGGCCGGCTCCATCGCCTCGAGCACGTAGCCCATGCCGCGCACCGTGCGGATCAGCTTGGGCTCGAAGGGGTCGTCCACCTTCGCCCGCAGCCGGCGCACCGCGACCTCGATCACGTTGGTGTCGCTGTCGAAGTTCATGTCCCACACCTGTGACGCGATCAAGGAGCGCGGCAGCACCTCGCCCTTGCGGCGCAGCAGCAGCTCGAGCAGGGCGAACTCCTTGGCGGTGAGGTCGATGCGCTGCCCGCAGCGCGTCACCCGGCGGCGCAGCAGATCCAGCTCCAGGTTTGCAGAACGCAGGGCTTCGGGCTCGTGGCTGCGTCCGCGACGCAGCAGCGTGCGCACGCGCGCGAGCAGTTCGGCGAACGCGAAGGGCTTGACCAGGTAATCGTCGGCGCCGAGCTCCAGACCGCGGACGCGGTCCTCCACCTGGTCGCGTGCGGTCAGGAACAGCACCGGCATCGCCCGGTTGTTGCGCCGCAGCGTCTGCAGGATGCCCCAGCCATCGAGCGTTGGCAGCATCACGTCGAGCACGATGAGGTCGTAGTCGCCGTTGAGCGCGAGGTGGAGCCCGTCGAGCCCGTCTCGCGCCAGATCGACCACGAAGCCGGCCTCGGTCAGCCCCTGGCGCAGGTAGTCGCCGGTCTTGACCTCGTCTTCGACGATCAGGATTTTCATGCTTGTACTCCCTCACATCGGGTTTCGCGTGCCGCCAATTTTGCAGCGTGGGCCGGCCTCGAACCCCGGATTACAGAAATGTAATGCCCGGGTCAGGACGAGGACAGGCGCGCAAGCGCAAGATCGAGCGCGAGACACGACGTTTCGCTTCACCTTCGTTTCACACCGCAATCACTGGGGGATCGATCATGAAACACAGTCTGCATCGTCTTGGCCGCCTCGTGCCGGTCGTCGCGCTGGTCGCGGCGCTCCATGGCAGTCCGGCGCTCGCGCAGACGGATTGGAGCAGATGATGAAGATTCACCCGGCCGCCGCGTCGGCAGCGCCCAGGTGAGCGCATGGAGCGCGCGCGCCCGATGAACCGTCGCCGCCGTTTTCTCGCCACCGGCCTCGCGGCCGGTGTGCTTGCCGGGTACCGCCACGTCTTCGCACATGGCGGTCCCGAACGGGCTTCGAAGGGTGCCGCCGAGGCGCCCAGTGCGCAGCAGCAGTGGGGGATTGCGGGCGACAGGAAGGCGGTGTCACGCACGATCGCCATCGTGATGAGCGACGAGATGCGTTTCGTGCCCGACCGCATCGCGGTGCGCCGCGGCGAGACGATCCGCTTCACCCACGAGAACCGCGGCGCCGTGATGCACGAGATGGTGCTCGGCACGCCCGGGACGCTCGCCGAACATGCCCAGCTGATGCAGCGCTTCCCCGGGATGGAGCACGACGAGCCGTGGATGGCCCACGTCGCGCCGGGCGGGCGGGGCGAGATGATCTGGCAATTCAACCGTGCCGGCGAATTCCAGTTCGCCTGCCTGATTCCGGGGCATTTCCAGGCCGGCATGGTGGGCACGATCGACGTCGCAGGCTGACAGAAATGTAATCCGCGCGTCAGCCTCCGGTCGGAGACCGCCTCGCATAATGGCTGCGACG
>JBEOKH010000007.1:0-9883 GCA_040275625.1 Thauera sp.
CGCCGCACTCGCCGCCACCGCCCTGCCTGCCCAGCTCCGTGCCGCATCCCGCGGCACCCGCGCCGTCGTCGGCGCCGCCTGGAGGGGGCCGCGCGAAAGCGACCCCTACTTTGCCGGCACCCTGATCGCCGACTGGGAGGCGCGCAGCCTCGGCTTCGGCTACAAGGTCCCCCTGCCGACCCGCCCCCACGGCATTCTGGCGGAATCCGACGGCGGGCTGCTGGTATGCGGCGTGCGCCCCGGCACCTGGCTGCTGCGCTGCGATGGACAGGGCAAGATCACGCAGCAGATCGATGTCCAGGCCGAGGGCGACTGCCGCCTGGGCGGTCACGCCATCGCCTCCGCAGACGGCGAGCGGCTCTACACCACCGAGACCGACTACGCCAGCGGCAGGGGCAAGATCGGCGTGCGCGACCGCCGCAGCCTGCGCAAGATCGCCGAGTGGGAGACCCACGGCATCGAGCCGCACCAGGTCCTGCTGGACGGCCAGGGTCATCTGGTCGTCGCCAATGGCGGAATTCCGCGCACCCTGAACGACCGCAAGATCGACATCGACCGCATGGACGCCTCGCTGGTCCGCATCGACCACACGAACGGACAGCTGCTCGGCAAGTGGAAGGTGGACGATCCGCGCCTCAGCCTGCGCCACATGGCCTGGAGCCGTGCGCCGCAGGATCCCGATGCGCTGCTGGGCATCGCCATGCAGGCCGAGCACGACCTCGAGGCCGACCGCCGGCGCGCCCCCATCCTCGCGGTGTTCGACGGCAAGGACCTCGGCATCCCCACGCGCGAGAACGACGGCATCGGTTACGCCGGCGACATCGGTCCGGCGCTCCACGACGGCTTCGCGCTCACCAGCCACCAGGTCGACGTCGCCAATCTCTGGCATCCGGGCATGCCGGACAAGATGCGGCCGATCGTGCAGCTAAAGGCCCCCTACGCGATCGCCGGATGGCATGGCCCGCAGGACGGCGGAGGCGTGGTGGTGTCCACCGCCTACGGCCTCGCCCGCTGGCATCCGAACGCCAGCGCCAACCTGCTGCCGTGGCCCGAACCCATGGCGCTCGACAACCACTGGGTTCTGGTCGATGAGGCGTGAAGCGGGAGCCCCTCTCCGCAGACCGCGACACGAACCGGATGCCGACCGCCTGAGGAATTGACATGATCGCAAACTTCATCGTTGCATTCGCCGCCTTCTACCACATCATCGCCACCCTCGCGGCGATGATGTCGGTATTTCACTTCGCCCGCATCCTGCGTGGCGACGAGGACGGCCACCCGCTGTGGCGGCGCGTCTTCGACTGGGGCGAAACCCACTTGTGGATCTCGGGCGCCATCCTGATCGGCGCCGGCATCTACCAGACCGGCCTGACGGAGTACCTGAACAACCCCAAGCTGTGGACCAAGGTCGGCCTGGTCGTGTTGTGGTGGGCGAACTCGTGCGCAATCCGCAGGACGCTCCGGACCGCCTCCGCCGTGCGCCGCAACCTGATGTTCGGGATCTCGACCGGCAGCCTGCTCTACGGAACCCTGCTCGGAGTGAGCAAGCCGCTCGCCTATGGGGTGCTTCCCTTGCCCTGGTTCCTCGCCGGGTTGGTCGCGACGATCGCGCTGTGCACCTATGCGGTGGGTCGGCTCTTCCCGGCGGCCAGGCCGGCGTAGCGGGCGCCGCTCGCCCCCGCAGGGTCAGCTCGCTGGCCGCTGCGCCGCCGGCATCGACATGGCGCGGGGCATCGACGAAACGCACCGTTACCTCGGCCGCGACCGTCGTTGCAAGCCCGCCGAGGAACACCCCGGCCAACACGGCCCCAAGCTGTCTGCCAGCAATCATCGAAGCACCTCCAGGTCCGTGTGCAGGCCGAGGGCGATAGCCCATGAATCGATATTGATTCGCATTACGGTGAATGGTCGCTTCGATCGCCCATCGTGCAAATGGCCGCGGCGCTCGCTCGCAGCCCACGGAACAAGGCACCCATGAACCGTATCGCCTCCTCCACGCCAGGTCGGGTCCGCATCCGCGACCTTGCGCTGCGCAATCCCACCCGTATGGAACGCGTCGAGTCGGCCCTAGATCGCATCGACGGCATCCACGACATCGTGCCGAATGCCGCGGCTGGCAGCATCGTGCTGCATTACGACGCCACGGCGATCGAGCCTGACGAGCTCGAGCACCGCATCGACGCCATCGTCGACGCCGCCCTCGCCGCCCCCGGCAAGCCGGGGCGCCACAAGCTGCGGCGCCAGGCGAACCGCGCCGCCAAGATCGGCATGCTCGGCAGCCTGGGCGCCTCGCTGGCGCTGGCGGCGACCGGCAACAAGCGCTGGCACGCGGTGACCGGTGGCGTCTTCGTCGCCTGTCTCGGGGTGCACCTCGGCCTGCATCGAAAGGCCCTGCTGCGCTGACTCAGGTGCGGGCGCCGTGTACAACCGCCGCGCTGGTGCGTCCATCGCGCGGCAGGCCGGCGAAGGCGATGCGCGCGCCTTCTGCGGCCAGGCGCTGCAGAACGTCCGCCTGGTCCTGCGGCAGCAGGCCGGCGTGGAAGTCGTCGAGGCCGAGCGCCTCGGCCATCGTGCGCGCGCGCTCGGGATGGTCTCCGGTCAGCATCAGCACGCGCTTCACGCCGAGCCGGCGTAGGCCGCGGATGGTGGCTGCACTGTTGGCGCGCAGGCCGTCGCGCAGCGCCAGCACGTCGAGCAGCTCGCCGCCGAAGCCGATGTAGCGCAGCGTCTTGCCCTCACGATGGAGCCGGTCGATGACCTCGCGATGCGCCGCAACCTGAATGCCCTCGTCGTCCTCGACGAGGTGGCGCGAGCCGACCACAATGCGGCGCCCATCGATGACGCTGGCCACACCGTGGGCGACGACTAACTCGACCTCCTTGTGGTCGAAGTGGCGCGGGCTGTCCAGGCGCCGGGAGGCCTCTCAAGAAAACGTTTTGCAAGCGCTCGTTTTCTTTGCGAACGCCTTCCACCGCTTGCGGGGGACGGGATGCTCAGAACTCCCAGGCGACACCCACGTTGGCGATGTTGCGATCGTTGCCGCGCCCGGCCGCGCCCGAGATCTTCACGCCCTCGGCGATCGTGTAGCGCAGGCCGACCTGGCGATCCGGGCCGGAATGCTCCTCACCGAAGGTCTCGATGACGAAGTCGAGTTGCGCGGTGAGCGGAACGTCGAGGCCGACACCCCAGAAATTCACGTCCTCGTCGTCGCGCGCCCACTCGCGGCCGAGGTTCGCATGCACCCGCGGCCCCTGCTCGAACGCCCAGGTCGCCAGGCCGGCGAGCGCGTCGACACGGGTCGAGTCCTCGCCGCTGACGCGCTCGCGCCCGTATTCGTACTTCAGGCCGGCCGACAGCCCGGTTTCGGACTGCAGCGGCACCCATTTGACCGCCGCGCCCACGGCGCGGACCTTCGCGTCGGGATCGGCATCGCGATCCTTGGCACGCCCGAAGCCCACCTCCACCTCGACATTGTCGATCGGACCAAAACCGGCCGCACCCTCGTAACCGCGCACGGCGTCATCGCGGCTCCAGCCGTACTCGAGCTTGGCGCCGCCGCGCTCGAGCGTGCCCGCGTCATCGACGGCCATCGGCCGCTCGGCAAACACTGGCATGGCATGAAGTGCAAACAACGAGACCAGCATGATCGGGCGCACCCCGAACTTCCGATACGACATGGTGATTCCCTTGCAAGGATAGGGTGGACATGGGCGGGCCACCCACGAGGGCGGCCCGCGGTGGAAAAAATCCGGCGGCGCGCGGCACGGTCTCAGCGCAGCGCCAGTGACCGCAGCGCCGCGCACGCCGGGATCACTTCACGACCTGATCGGCGACCGACAGATAGGCGCGACCGTGCTTCAGCACGGCATCGCGGTCGAGCCTCTCTGAGGCGAGGTGGAGTTCCTCGAGGGTGGCTGCGAGCGCGGCCATGTCCTCGTTGATTTTCTTGAGCGCATTTTCGAGCGTGTAGGTCAGCTGATGCACGTCGGCCATGTCGGAATCGGTGACCTTGCTGGCGAGGATCGCCTTCAGCTTGCGGTTGTGCTCGGAGAAATTGCTCACCGCCTGCGGCAGTGTCTCAGCCGGCTTACCCTCGAAATGAGCGTATTTTCCGCCCGGGCCGGACGCCCACGCAGGCGTAGCGAAGGTTGCGAGCACCGCAGACGCGGCGAGAATCAGATGTTTCATGGGTGATTTTTCCTTTACTCCGCCCTGCCACGCCGTCCGGATCGAGCGGCCTCGTAGATGCGGGGATGATGTGACGAGAATATTAAAGCTAATGACAATCATTCCACTTTGATAATCATCAACTCGTTTGCGGCTTTCGCCTCACTTCCCGCGTCGCGGGCAGCCCTTGCAGGGCTTGTTCTTGTTGCAGCACTTCTTGCTCATCGCCGACGCCTTCCGTGTAGAACCTTGATGAAGCCAGACCGCAGTCAATGCAGTGGCGCCTTCTGCCGACCCGCAGCGTCCGTCTCGCCGGGCAACGCATAGGCGTGCCAGTCTCCGACCAGCCTCACCGCGCACTCGCGCACGCAGCCGGAGATGCGCGGATCGCTGCCGATGACCTCGAAGTGACGCGCGATCGTCTGCGCCAGGGCCGGCGATCGCCGCGCCGGGAAGCGCGACAGCAACTGCAACACCGCAGCGAGCGCGAGCTCGGGGTGGGTGTCGTACGCGGGCCCCTGCGCGGCGGACCCGACCTCCTGTTCCGCAAGCACGTGTGCGCTCACAGGCGCACCGCGTAGTACTCGACGACCTGCTGGACGTCGACCGGGAACGGGATCTCGTCCGGTGCGGGCGCGCGGGTGATGGTCGCCGCGCAAGCCGCATCGTCGAAGACGAGCCACTCGGGACGCGTGAGCGCCGGCTCGGCGAGTGCCTCACCGACCACCGGGATGCCTCGGGCGCGCTCGGTGAGCTGGATGCGATCGCCGGGGCGGACCCGGATCGACGGAATGTTCACCGGACGGCCATTGAGCAGCACGTGCTTGTGGCGCACGAGCTGGCGCGCGGCCACCGCGGTGGGCGCAAAACCGGCGCGAAACACGAAGTTGTCCAGGCGGCGCTCGAGCAGTTCGAGCAATTTATCGCCGGTGGGACCGCGATCGCGCTTGGCCTCGCGGAACAGGCACTGGATCTGCTTTTCGCCGAGACCGTAGTTGAAGCGCAGCTTCTGCTTCTCGATCAGTTGCACGCCGAAGCCGGACTTGCGCTTCGGGCGCTGGCCGTGCTGGCCGGGCGGATAGTTGCGCTCACCCAGCGGCTTGCGCGACAGACCGGGCAACTCGGTGCCGAGGGCACGCATCACTTTCAGGCGAGGGCCGGTGTAACGGGACAAGATGTTCTCCTTTGGTCAGTTCGGAAACGAAACGTTTGCGTTGCAGTTACGCAACGAGGGCGAGCGAGGCCGCCTCGAAGTCGAGGACGGATCGACCACGCCCGGGTCGGAAGGCATACGCGGGCGCGACATCGCCCGGTCGAGTTCTTCGCACGATGTCATCAGCGCCTGATCCATGTCGCTGGCGTCGAGACGATGCAGGAGCATCCTCGCCCGCCTCGCAGCGCGGGGACACCCGGCATCAAGGTAAAGCGAGACATGAGCGATTACGCCGGCAAGCAGGCGGCTCTGCTCGTGGACGGTGTATGCAGCCATGACATTCTCCGTTTTGCGAATGCTTCTCACTATTATTGAACACAATAGCGATGTCAACCACCCCTGCCTGAACGCGCAGGCAACTCGTGAGCAAGCGCAGGTCAGCAGAACTTTTGAGCTAGATCAGTAAAATTATTAATGCGACCGATTATCATTATCTGGAAATTTCTCTGGAAACCTTGCCTTCATGGACTGCTCCACTCCGCTCCCCTACGCTGCCGCGGCCCTTCGCACCCTCGCCCTGGTCGGCCACCCCAACGTCGGCAAGTCGGTGCTGTTCCACCGCCTCACCGGCACCTACGTCACGGTGTCCAACTACCCCGGCACCACGGTCGAGGTTTCGCGCGCCACGCCTCGGTTCGATCGCGACGCCTCGCTGCTCGACACGCCGGGCGTGCTCGCCCTGCCCTCGCGCAGCGACGACGAGCGCGCCACCATGCGCGCGCTGCTCAATGAAGACATGCGCACGCTGATCCAGGTCGGCGACGCCAAGAACCTGCGCCGCACGCTCAACCTCACCGCGCTGCTCGCCGAGCTCGGCGTGCCGATGGTGATGGCGCTCAACATGACCGACGAGGCCAAGGCGCGCGGGGTCACGGTGGATGCGGGTGCGCTGGCCGAGGCGCTCGGCGTGCCGGTGGTGGCCACGGTGGCGACCGGCGGCGAAGGCGTCGCCGCGCTCACCGAAGCGCTGCCACGTGCGGCGGTGCCGGCGCCGCTGCTGCGCTACGACCCGGTACTCGAGCGCGACATCGCCCGCGTCGAGCAGTTGATCGTCGCCAACTGCCCACATCCGCGCCTGGCTGCACGTGGCCTGGCCATCCTCGCCATCGGCCGCGACCAGGAGGTCGCCGACTGGCTCGCCGCCCAACCCGGCAGCACCGAGGTGTGCGCCGCACTGACCGAGCTCACCGCGCCAACCGGCCGCGACACCCTGCCCGCACGCCTTGCGCGCGAACGAGGCGGTGCCGCCGAAGCGCTCGCGCGTACCGTCACCCAGCAGGCCGCGGGCAAGGACCGCACCCTGTCGATGCTGCTCGGCCGTACCGCGGTGCATCGGCTATGGGGCTGGCCAATGCTGCTCGGCGTGCTTTATCTGGTGTATCTGTTCGTCGGCGACTTCGGTGCCAGCACCCTGGTGGGGCTGCTCGAGGAGGATTTCTTCGGCGAGGTGCTCAATCCGGCGGTCGCCGACTTCGTGCGCAGCCACATCTCGACGCCGTGGCTGGCCGACCTGATCGTCGGCGAATACGGCCTGTGGACCATGGGCATGACCTATGCGCTGGCGCTGATCCTGCCGATCGTCACCACCTTCTTCCTCGCCTTCGGCGTGCTGGAAGACTCGGGCTATTTCTCGCGCCTGTCGGTGATCGCCAACCGCATGTTCGCCGCCATCGGTCTCAACGGTCGTGCGGTGCTGCCGATGGTGCTCGGCCTGGGCTGCGTGACCATGGCCACGCTCACCACCCGCATCCTGCACACCCCGCGCGAGCGCCTCATCACCATCTACCTCATGGCGCTGGCGATCCCATGCTCGGCGCAGCTCGGCGTGGTGCTCGGCCTGCTCGGCGGCATCTCTTTCGGCGCGACGGTGATCTGGGTCGCCGCCATCGTCGGCGTGCTGCTGTTCACCGGCTGGCTGGCGAGCAAGGTCGTGCCCGGCCGCCGGGTGCCGCTGGTCACCGAACTGCCGCCGATGCGCATGCCGGTGCTCGGCAACGTGCTCAAGAAGACCGGCGGCCGCCTCAAGTGGTATCTGATCGAGGTCATCCCGCTGTTCCTGGTTGGCACCCTGATCATGTTCGCGCTCGATCGCAGCGGCGCCCTGCCGTGGATCATCGAAGCCGGCAAGCCGCTCGTGGTGGGCTGGCTGGGGCTGCCGGCCGAGGCCAGCGCCGCGTTCGTGATGGGCTTCCTGCGCCGCGATTTCGGCGCCAGCGGCCTGTTCGCCCTGCAGGCCGAGCTGTCGATGGTGCAGGCGGTGGTCGGCATGGTCACGATCACGCTGTTCGTGCCCTGCATTGCCAGCCTGATGATGATCATCAAGGAGCAGGGCATGAAGGTCGCCGCGCTGATGCTGGCCATGATCATCCCCACCGCCTTCCTCATCGGCGGCCTGCTCAACCACGGCCTGCGGCTGATCTTCTGAGAACTCGCACATCATGAATACGCCTCACGCCCAGCCCCACGAACGCATCCGCCTGATCGGCACCCCGGTCGGACGGATGGTACGGATCGACGATTTCGGCGATGAGATCGATCCCCTGCAGCGCGAACAGCTCCACGCCTACGGCCTGTCCGCCGCGCACGCGGTGAAGGTGCTGCAACAGCAGCCGATGACGGTGCTATTGTGCGAACACGTCGAGCTCGCGATCGAGCACGCCGTGTCGCGCCACATCTGGGTCACGCCGGCCTGACGCTGCCCGCACACTGAAGACAAGACCGACGCCATCGTCCATACTATACGGTATGGACCGAACCCCGCGCGGGATGCCGGCCCGACCAGATCGTTTTCGTACAAACGGGAGAGGAAAAGGATGTCGCAAACCGCATACCAGCAAGGCCTCGACAAGAATCCGGCCAACTACGTACCGCTGTCCCCGCTGAGCTTCATCGAACGCAGCGCGATGGTGTACCCGACCCGCATCAGCGTGGTCCACGGCGCCCGCACTTACACCTGGAGTCAGACCTACGAGCGTAGCCGCCGCCTCGCAAGCGCACTGGTGGCACACGGCGTGGGCAAGGGCGACACGGTCGCGGTCATGCTGCCCAACGTGCCGCCGATGTTCGAGGCCCACTTCGGCGTGCCGATGACCGGCGCCGTGCTCAACACGCTCAACACCCGCCTCGACGCCGAGGCCATCGCCTTCATGCTCGGCCACGGCGAAGCCAAGGTGCTGATCACCGACCCCGAGTTCGCGGCCGTGGTCCGCCCCGCGCTCGAACTGCTCGAAGGCGCCAAGCCGCTGGTGATCGACGCGCTCGATGACGAATACCCCAGCACCGACCGCGTCGGCACCATCGAATACGAGGACTTCCTCGCCGCCGGCAACCCCGACTATCAATGGAGCCTGCCCGCCGACGAGTGGGACGCGATCGCGCTCAACTACACCTCCGGCACCACCGGCAACCCGAAGGGCGTGGTCTACCACCATCGCGGCGCCTACCTCAACGCGGCCTCCAACATCATCAGCTGGGGCATGCCGCAGCACTCGGTTTATCTGTGGACGCTGCCGATGTTCCACTGCAACGGCTGGTGCTTCCCGTGGACCATGGCGGCCAACGCCGGCGTCAACGTCTGCCTGCGCAAGGTCGATCCGGCGCTGATCTACGAGCTGATCCGCCGCCACAAGGTCACCCACATGTGCGGCGCGCCGATCGTCTACGGCATGCTGATCAACGCTCCCGACGGCCTGCGTGCCGGCATCGAGCACAGCGTCTGCGGCCTCATCGCCGGCGCCGCGCCCCCGGCCGCGATCATCGAGGGAGCCGAGCGCATCGGCTTCGACATCACCCACGTCTATGGCCTGACCGAAACCTACGGTCCGGCCTCGGTGTGCGCCAAGCACCCCGAGTGGGATGCGCTGCCGATCGACCGTCGCGCCGAGCGCAACGGCCGCCAGGGCGTGCGCTACCACATGCAGGAAGCCATCACCGTGCTCGACCCGGTCACCATGGAGCCGGTGCCCGCCGACGGCGAGACCATGGGCGAGATCATGTTCCGCGGCAACCTCGTCATGAAGGGCTACCTCAAGAACGAGAAGGCCACCCAGGAGTCGTTCGCCGGCGGCTGGTTCCACACCGGCGACCTCGCGGTGATGCATCCGGACGGCTACGTCAAGATCAAGGACCGCTCCAAGGACGTGATCATCTCCGGCGGCGAGAACATCTCCTCGCTCGAGGTGGAAGACGTGCTTTACCGCCACCCCGCGGTGATGACCGCCGCCGTGGTCGCCCGCCCCGACGAGAAGTGGGGTGAAGTGCCCGCTGCCTACATCGAGGTCAAGGAAGGCGCCGGCGTCACCGCCGAGGACATCATCGCCCACTGCCGCGAGCACCTGGCGCGCTACAAGGTCCCCAAGCACATCGAGTTCTGCGTGCTGCCCAAGACCTCGACCGGCAAGATCCAGAAGTTCGTGCTGCGCGAGAAGGCCAAGTCGGCCTCTGCGATCGAGTGATCGCCGCTGCGCGGGCGGCGCCGTGACGCCACCCGCCGCAGCCCGGACG
>JBEOKH010000008.1:0-13765 GCA_040275625.1 Thauera sp.
CCGCTCAGCGGGGAAGGGCGGGGGGAAGAGGTCAACCGCCCCTCGCGCCGCAGGCACAAAAGCCCGGCAAAGCCCCATCAGGTAAGGCTTGCTAGTGTTTCATCGCAGCCCGAACGGGCACCGATCAGCGCCGGGACGGCGCAAGGACACGACTACTTGTTCTACCCCGAAAAGAGGCTCTACGTAGGGCGCATTCCGATCAAACCTGCCACCAATTCCAATCGAATCTAGACCACGCATTCCATTTCAACCTCTTCCATCCCTTCCGTTCGACACCCAGCCAGCGGGTCCACCTCAAAGTTGGCCACGCATTCCGGTGCTTCCAGTCGCGTCTGTCGCCACCTGTCGATGGAGAGTTGCCCGATGCACTTGGATTGCATCCTCGCGCTCGGCTGGCTCGGGCTTTCCGGGCTAGAGCTCCCTCCCTTGCGGGAACTTAAGCTGGTGGCTCCGCCCGGCAATCCATTGGTCCAGCTCGGGAACGCGGATTCGATAACACGGCTACACTCGCCGACATAGTGCTGAGCCATAATTCCAATGGGCTGTAGCACAACACCAGGCAAGGAGCCCCGAGGACGAGGGGGGTGCGTAATGGGATGCAACGCATGGAACCATCCTCCCGGCTGCAACTGCGGCTGGGGTGGGGATACGGGCGGCTCGTTCGCCGGAGTCGGTTACAAGGCAGGCTACGCTGTTCCAGTGAGGCACGCTGCTATTGTCACGGCGCCAGTAAGGACAAAGGCTGTCTGCGACGGTCGTTGGCAATCTGTTGGCAACCGTGGCCCGAACGCAGAATGTCCGGTTTGTGGTCAGTTAGTGTATTTCGTCCAGTTGGAGAACGGAGGCAGGGTATTTTTTGATGAACTTGGGCCACCGTGGCCCAAACACCCTTGCACCGACAACGGGCATGCCGTCTTCGCTCCGCCAGCTTACGTCCAGCACCATGTCGGTTCAGATGCTTTCTCTGAGTGGCACTTGTTGACGTCACGGAAATTTGGTCGTGAGAGTGGCGTCCGTACGCTAAAGGGGTACTGCCTTGGACTCAACGTGTATGTGATGCTCACGGCTCCGGATAAAGAGTCCCCTGCACCCCGAGCACCCCTGCTCGTCAAAAGGGACGGAGACACGGGAACATATTTGTGTAGCTATTTGGCCGAACGCGAACGAGGACGTCTAGAGCCGGTTTCTGAGCGCTATTACCCGATCGCAAGCTTGTTGCGGATGCTTGTTTGGGATCGAGCATTCGAGGGCGACCCTTGGGCAGAGAACTCCATTGGATGGCACCACTCCTTCTTCTGGAACAACGTCAAGGACGGAGCCAAGTTCAAGAATGCGTCCGTAGCGGAGTTTTGGTTTTCAAGGGCGGCTGCGCATGGCAGTCCAGAAGGCCGAAACAACCTGGCTGTATTACTTCTTGATCGTGCTGGGGATGACCCAAGCGTCCTTTCAAAGGCATGGGCAGAATTGATGCTCTCCGCACTTGAGATGACGCCCACTGCATTCGGGCATTTGGGGCGCATGCTGAAATCCGGCTACGGTGAGTTCGACAGGACACTCCTCGGAGGGCTTCTCGAAGCCGTCGGCAGACAGCTTACGTTTGCGCAGTACCTTGGCGATCAGTCTGACGAGGAAGAGGACGAAGAGACGGAAGATGAGAGCGACCCGGTAAACGCCCAGGGGACTGGTGTTCGGTATTCGCCCCTCCGCATCAGCGCCTATTTCCATATCGAAACCGCGCGAAATATCGCCGGTTTGTCCGACTACCTGCCGGCGTGGAACTTTTTCTGGCTATCTGTGGATGGAGCCGAGCCGGGCACTGAAGGCCCCGAAGCGTTCCATTATCGACGGGACGTACCTGGAACTCTGGTCGAGTCCTTGGCGTTTGACCTTGACCGTGATCTCGGCCTCGGAGTGACACTACGGGATGCGCTACGTATGCATCCGCGCAGGTTCCTCCACTTCTTCGAAAGCGCCGATATGGACTCGATGCGCTTGTCCAGAAGCCCCGGCTGGAGGGATCGAGTGATCCGCAAAGCGAAAGAGGCGGCCGATAGGCTCCCCGAGACAGCGGAAGAAGATGCCGCGAAGATCATTTCGTTGCCTCGGAAGTACCCGGGTTGATGGCTCCTCCCGCTACGTTTCATACGGAAGGAGCCCGAATAACACCCGCAGCCACACCAGTCCTCAGTCGCCCGCCTCGAACTCCGCATTCTTGAACCGCAACACGTTGCAGTTCTCCTTCACCGCCCGCTGCAGCCCATCGTCGAAGCCGCCATCGGAATCGGCCTGGATCTCGATGGCGATCTTCACCCGCACACCCGGGCGGAAGGTGAACTGCTGGACCACCTCGTCCACCAGGTCGGCGAACTGCTTCTTGGCCTGGAAGGGGTCGAGGTCGATGCTGCCGTAGAAGTGCTTCTTCACCGCAGAGGCCGGGCTTGGCGTCTCGCTTGGGTAGCCGCCGTTGGCCGAGTCGCCGGCGTGGGGAGCGGGCGTGCCACCGCCGCGGGTGATCGTGCTGCCCGTGGCACCCTGCGTTTCTGCGCTGGTGGGCTGTGGCCGGGCTGCTTCCTCGGCAGCTCGTTCGGCCTGGAGGTAGGCCGCAGCCGTGCTCGGCTCGATCAGCAGCAGCGCAGCGTCCATGAACAGCGAGGCACGCTTGCCGTAGCTGAAGCCCAGGTAGCGACTGCCCTCTCTGCCCTGCGCGAAACCGAAAAAGTCCCGGCTCTCCGCTCCGGCCCCCATCGCCGCCTGAAACACGGTGTCGTCCTTGAGGCGCGGCAGGTAGAGCTGCTGGCAGGTCTGCTGCCACACGGTCAGCGCACTGGCCTCGGTGTTGCTGTCCTTCCAGAACCACGCCTTCAACACATTGTGCAGGTGGATCGGCGCCCACTCGTTGATAAGCAGCTCGTTTTCCTTGAGCACGCGCTCGATTTCCTGCGACCAGTTCTGCGCGCCCGGGTTGAGCTGGAAGTGCTCCCACCGCAGATCGGACAAGCCCTTACCTGGCCGGGCCTCCTGCATTGGTGCCACGATCCACTTGTAGGTCTCGCGGATCATTCGTCGCACGGTCTCCTCAGCTTGCTCCAGGCTTGTGTTCGCCTGCTTGGCCATCAGGTTGTCGAGAACGATGCGGTTGTCCTTGTAGTCGGCAACGATGCTGCGCCAGGCCAGGAACGAACGGACATGGTCCTGCAGGCGGCTGACGCTGTCGTAGTCGGCCGCCAGGAAGATCAAGCGGTTCTGTCTGATCCTGGGCTGCTCGCCGCGCTTTTTAAGCATCTCCGCGGCGCGGTCAATGGCCAGACTCTGACCACTCTTGCTGAACGCCGCGTCGGGCGGCAGCACCACCAAACGCAGCGCCCAGTCGTCGGGCACGTCGCCGCTGTCCGTGAAGACATGAGTGCCACCGAACACACCGCTGGCGAAGCCGCGCTGCACGCGCTCGCGGACGGTCGGGAACACATCCTCTTTGTCCTGGAAACGGCGCTTGCGCTCCTCCATCTCGCGCCGCAGGTTGGGCCGCGTGTCGAGCCAGAAGCGGTTGTTAGCGTGGTTGAGGTAGTGGAGGCGCTCACCAAGGCGTCGCAGCGCGTCCTTGAACAGTCCGATCTGTTGGCCAGGTTGAACGATGCCAAGAATCACGCGTTCGAGCTCCAGTCCGCGCACCAGCTGGTTCGTGGTGCTGGGAGCGCTGCCGAGGAACACCGACCGCGCCGCGCGGCGGCAGGCCTGCACGCTGCCGAAGCGGGTGTCCTTGTTCTCGATCTCGGTGGTCTCGGCGCGCTCACCGTCCACGTCGCGTTCGAGCACTGGGTCCCAGCCTTGCGGCAGGTAGTAGATGACCTCGTTACGCACGTCGGCGTCGTACAGCGGCAGGCTGCCCGGCATGATCAGCGGATCGTTGTTGCCGTCCTTCCACAGGCGGTGGATCACCTTGGCCATCAATTTCAGCACCCCGCGCGTGCGCTGGAAGCTGTCCAGCGTGGACCAGTCCTCGTAGAGCCGGTCGAACACCTCGGGGTGGATGGGGTAGGCGTGCACCAGCCGTTCGAAGTAGCGGCTTTCCTGCGTCTCCTGCGGGAAGTCGTCGCGGTTGGCGGTGTAGAAGTCTGCGAAGGCCCGGCACACCGACTCCATCGCCAGCTTGTCGTTGATCGACGCGAACAGGCGCCGCCGCACGATCTCGAAGGCTTCCTCGGTGGCCACTGGTTTCCACAGCGCCTGCACACGCCCGAAGTAGTGCGCCAGCGCTTCCAGCGCCTTCACGCCGCGCTGGCTACCGGCTTCCTTGTCCGACTCGGGGAGGGATGCAAGCAGCACCGCCGTCGGCACAGCCTTCAGTGCCTCGGTCAGCGCCTGCACGAACGACAAATTCGAATCGAACGTGCCCCCACTGAGGGCCTTGCCTTCTTCGAACTGGCGCACATAGGCGACCAGCTCGTCGATCAGGATCACGCAGGGCGCGCATCGCGCCAGCAGCGCTTCCAGCACCGCCTTGCCCGGTGACGTTCCTGACGTGTCGGCATCAGCCACCAAGGCGTAGCCTTCTGCGCCGCCGAGTTGCCAGGCCAGATCGCCCCACAGCGTGCGAATCACCTGCCCATCGCGCTTGATAGGTTGGTTGGGCGAAGACTTGATACCGTCGAGCACGGCGATGCGAGCGCGTGGCAGTTCCGTGATCTGCGCTGAGTCCAGGATGGCCGCGACACCCTGCAGGTCGCTGGCAGGAACCTCGCCCTTGGCCAAGTGATAGACGGCAAGCATCGTGTGGGTCTTGCCCCCGCCGAACGCGGTCTGCAGCTGGATGACCGGGTCGCCGCCCTTTCCGGATAGGCGTTTGACCACCGAGTCGAGCAGCAGGCGCATGCCCTCAGTAATGAAGGTGCGCTGGAAGAACAGCTCGGCGTTCTGGTATTCAGCCGAGGCAGAGCCTTGATGAACCCTCGAGATATCGGCCGCGAACTCCGCCTGTTGGAACGTTCCCTTGAGAACATCCTCGTGAGGAATAGCGATTTCACGCCAAGGTTTGAGCGCCATGATCGTCTTCTCCCTTGCTCAGATTTCAAACTTGGTTTGCGAACCGAAATGCCCCGTCACATGCGAGGCCGCTTCGATGCTCACCCAAGACGTGATCAGTTCGTTGTAGGCCCTGGCGTCATCGGCCCAGCCCTTGCGTTCGCATAGGGTGTACAGGCGGTAGGCGAGATTGCGAATTTGGTCCGCGCGGGCGGGCATGCCAGCCAAGAACTCACCTGCCAAGGTTTCGCCGCTCGACTGCAGCGCACGAATCATTTGGTGCAGGGCCTCCCAAATTGGTGTGTTGTTGTCGTTTTCTGGGCGCCAATCCGCAGGGTATTCCGCAGGTTTGAAGAGACGCACATTCCCCCCACCCGACTTGACTACACCCGAAGCTGCTACTGCTTGGACGCTGGTTCCCTTCGCCCGAGCCAGCACGTCAGCTTGGCCAAAGTCACCACCTACCCAACCTTGCTCATCGAACCAGGCGAGGCAGAACCGCGTGTCCGAGTCGAAGTCGTCAGCGCCTTCTGTCAGCATCTTGTTGATTAGCGTCAGTGCGGTGTGCACTGTCATGGGGCTGCCATCTGCCTCAAGCACAGCCGAGTACTTCGAGAAGACCGACATGCCAGGGCCAATCACTGCTTGGGCAAGATCGACCGGAGCTACGGGCGAAATGCCTTCAACTCCACCAATCATCTCGTCGAGCGCTTCAGCAAGGTGCTCCTTCAGCTCGCGCTGGAAGTCTCGCCGAGTGATGCTCCTGGCATCCGCGTCGCGCTTCCGGCAGGCCAGCACAATCGACGATGCCAAAGCGTTTGACCCGATAGCTCGGCCGCGGCTACTGCGCTCAGTCCGCACCGGCCATGTTCCTGTAATCACGAACTGGGCGTTGATTACTGACTCCAAGAAGCTTTCCCACCCCGAGGAGGCTGTCCCACTTGCTCCAGTGTCGCTTTGCTTGAACGCGTAGTAGATCGTGACCGGCACGGTGTCATTAGCCTTGGCATGAATTTGCCTTAGTGCCTGGGTCATTCCTCCCGTGAAGTGGCGCATGGCGTCTTCGATGTTCTCGTAGAGGCTGTGCGATGCGACTAGCTCGTCCTCCTTCGGGGTCTGTCTGGTCGCGAACACAGTGGGGAATACCTCGCGCAAACACAGCCGCATCCAGATATAGAAGAAGTCGGAGAGGTTCGAATACGGGACGTTGTCGTAGTAAGGCGGGTCTGTGGAGACTACCGTCTGGTCATCGGTTGGGACCGTACCTTTGGCGGCGTCAAGTTGAAAGGCATGTCCTGGCGCATTGGCGGGCAACAGGTCTATGACGCGAGCGATCCAGCCCAGTGCGCTGGACCATGATCCGCCACCATCTGTGAGCGGATTGATTTCACCGTAGTCCCAGACGATCGGCAGGGCATGCTTGGTGAACGCGTGCGCCACAAACTCTCCACCAGACTCCCAAGATGTCAACGTATTCCAGTAGTCGGCTGCACGTCCGATGGCGCAAGACAGATACACGGAGACGGCTTCCGCGTAGGCCGTCGCTCCAGTTCCGCCATCCCGCAATCTGATGTTGTCATCGGGCAAGCCGGCTTTAATTGCGTCAAGCTTGATGACTTCACGGGCCTCGACCACAAGGGAAGAGAAGGTCGTCAGAGCCAACTGCTGGCGCAGGTTGAACAGGCTCGGAAAAGTCTTCATGCCATAGACCACGACATTGGTGCATCCGGCCCAGTGCAGGATCTCGGCTTCCGGAGCGGTCGGGACCAAATCGGTAAAGTCTGGTGCGTCGATTTCGCTTGCTGCGACGTATGCCTTTCCGTTGGGGGTTTCAACAACCGCTGCCATGAGGCGCTGTCCCATTCGGCTAGCAATGCCTTCGGCCCGGATGTAGGTGAGTGCTATTGGCGAATCGGTCAGTACGCAAGTACCGCCACGTCCACCTACGGTACTTGAGTACTTCGGCGGCCCATCCTCCTTCAGCACAAACTCGTAGCTGAGTCTGTCCGTAGACACCCTGAGCTCGATCCAGGCCTCCCGGCCTTCGCGCGAAGCGAGCTGAAACGATTTCGCCAGGGGCACATGCATACCACCCGCTGCCGGGTTCGGGCTAGCGACAGTGCGACACCAAAGCCAGGTCAGGACAGTTCCGTGGCCGCCTCCGAGGCGTCGCGGCAGCGTCACCTTGGGATAGCGGGTTGCAAGGCGCTCGATGGCTTGCTTCCAGACCCAGTTGCCATAGCGCCGAAGGTCTTCGGATAGGCCCCTTGCGCCAGTCCAGTTTTCCTCAATTCGCGCCTGCTTGGCCGCATATTCCTTAGGGCCTACCGGGGGCCGGTCTTTGAACCTCGGCGGGATCTCCAGCATCGCCTTGTTGAGCACTACTGGGACGGGGTTGAGGTCCGTGGCGTAGGTTTCGAATCCCAGGCGTTGCGCTTCGAGCGGCAGCGATCCACCCCCCGCGAAAGGATCGTGGAAGACCGGCAGGCGATCAGGGTTGAAACCTTGCTTTCCCGCGTTGAGTTCGCAGGTTTCCCGCCAAGACTTCCGAATTTCGTCACGAGCTCGATCTAGGACTTCCTGGTTGTCGGTGTTCTCCCACTTCACCAAGTCCCGGATGATGTTGAAGAGGCGCTCGCGCTCGATCTTCGCT
This sequence comes from Thauera sp., assembly GCA_040275625.1. Lineage (GTDB taxonomy): Bacteria > Pseudomonadota > Gammaproteobacteria > Burkholderiales > Rhodocyclaceae > Thauera. The sequence continues at coordinate 7,673 of JBEOKH010000008.1, forward strand.
TTCTCCTTGTTCACACCTCGGCCCAGGTGCCGCTCATAGCCAGGGTCGTTAACCATCTGCGCAAAAAGGATGGCCCGAGCAGCAGCCAATGGGCGGCGGGCAAACCAAAGGTGAAGCGTCGAGGGGTGTCCGTGTCGAATCGACTTTTCCTTCGACGACGCGATATTGATGTCATCGAGGGGCAGCGCGACCTCGATGAGTTTCTTGGGAGCCTTGATGGTCGCCATGTGTTGTTGTTCCTTTATGCAGGCTGTTGCGCACGGGCGAGCAACTGATCGAGATCGAGGTTGATGCTGGTCACCGCCCAGTCCGGCTCCTGAGTGAAGGGCTGCCGCACGTAGAACGGCCCTTCGTGCTGTTCGCCGTCCACCATCACGACGGCCAGGATGAACTTGTCACTCTGGTTGAGCCCGTAGAGGATCTCGTTGCGCGTGACTGTGATCGTGGTCTGGCCCTTAGCGCGGCCCTTGACCTCGATGTGGCGCGAGGGTGGCAGCTTGCCGTCCAGCGCCTTGGGCAGGCTGGTGACGTCCCACCCGCACTTTTCGGCCGACACGTCGATGACGTCGTGGCCCAGCGCGCGCTCGGCGTTCATCACGGCCCGCATCGCGATCTGCTCGACGCGGGCCCGCGCGGCGGCGTCGGCCGTCCATCCGGGCTGGCCCTTGCGCTGCAGCAGCAGGCCGGCGGGGATAACCAGCGAGCCGCCCAGGATCACCGGTGTGGCGGAGATGACGTGGCGCATGGCCAGCAGCTCCTTCTCGCGCGACTCGCGGCGGGCGGTGAGGTCATCGATGGTGCGGCGGACGTTCTCCAACGTCAGGCGCACATCCTTGCCGGCGGCGATGTCGTCCTGCAGCTTGATGTAGCGGTCGGACCAGAAACTGATCTCCCTGACCAGGCGCTCGTGGACGGCGGCCAGCGTCTTGTCGACGGTCTTCTCGCGGCGGGCCCGAACCTCGTCGAAGTGCTCGGGCACGAGGTGCGTGGAGGCGTGGGCCAGCGCGACCTGCTCCAGATCCTTGGCGATCCAGGGTGCGGCCAGCACATCCTCGATCAGCGCCATGTCGGCCGGTGCCAGTGGCTCCAGGTCCAGGTGAGGGGCCCAGCCGGCGTTGATCGCGTTGCCCTTGGGGTCGATCTCGACGAACTGCATGCGGCGTGACACCACGTGCGTCGGGTCGGCACCTTCCTTGACCGAGTGGTCGATGATGAACATCACCTTCGGGGTCAGGCCCATGTCGGCCGGGTCCACCAGCACAGCGCCTTGCTTGAGCTTGTTGCGGTGGGCTTCGAGCACCAGGTCGGTCACCGACTGCATCAGCGGGTGGGCTGGGTGCAGCAGGCTGGCCATCGGCGCGCCCACGCGGTCAAGCACGCGGACGTATTGCTTCTCGAAGCAGACGCGCTCGTAGCGGCGCAGTACGGGGTCGGCGTTGCGACGGTCGCGCCCGGTGATCTGGCGGTCGCGCTCGCGGATGATGGCCGGGACGTTGGTGATCTCGTAGCGGCCCGGTTCACGCGGGCGCAGTTCGCCCCCCAGCTGCTGGAAGGCCTGGGTGAAGAACGAGCGGATGAAGAAGGGCTGCAGCTTTCGGGCCTCGGCCTTCTCCATTTCCTCCTTGACGGCGAAGAGGCGCTTCTCGTCCATCACCTCTTCGCACAAGGCGTTGCGCTTGATGATGTCTTCGAGGTGGCGGGTGTCCAGCGCGCCTTCGACCTTGCGCAGCAGGCGGGCTCGGACCTCGGGGTCGGAGCCGTAGCGGATGGCTTCGATCAGCAGGTCCTTGAGGCTGCGGTCTTCGAAAACCTCACCCAGGATGTCGAACACGCGGCCGCCCAGGGCGTCGCGCTCGATTTCCAGCTTCTCGAACAGGCGCTGGAAAACGTCGCCTTCGCGCGTTTCGGACGCCACCATGTTCCACAGGTGGCAGACCTCCGTCTGGCCGATGCGGTGGATGCGGCCGAAGCGTTGTTCCAGGCGGTTCGGGTTCCACGGCAGGTCGTAGTTGACCATCAGGTTGGCGTTCTGCAGGTTCACGCCTTCGCCGGCGGCATCGGTGGCGACGAGCACGCGCGCGGTCGGGTCGTTGCGGAACAGCTCCTGCACCTTGCGGCGCTCTTCGCGCTTCACGCCGCCGTGGATAATCACCACGGCCTCCTCGCTGCCGATCAGGCCACGGATCTTGGTCGCCAGGTAGTTCAGCGTGTCGCGGTGCTCGGTGAAGATGATCAGCTTGCGCTGGCGACCCAAGGAGTCATGCATCTCGGGCGTGTCTTGCAGCAGGCGCGACAGCTCGTCCCACTTGCGGTCTTGGCCGGAGTGCACGACCTTGCGGGCCTGCTCTTCCAGGTCTTCGAGGATGATGATTTCGGCCTCGAGCTCCTGGATGGTCTGGGCGGCTGTGGCCTGGTCTACGACGGCTTCTTCGAAGTTCTCGTAGTCGTCGGGCGACAGCGCGTCGGCCGACTCCCAAATGTCATCGGGGACACCGTTGGTGCCGGTGCCGACGAGCGTCTCGGCCAGCGACTTGCCGCGCTGGCCCAGTTTCTCTTCCTCGACCCGGCGCTTGAGCTTGTTGCGGCGGCGCTTGAGTGACTGGTAGATCGCCTCAGGGCTGGAGGCCAGCCGGCGCTGCAGCGAAGTCAGGGCGAAGCCGACTGTGCCCTTTCGACCGCCGTCCGCCAGCTGGTCGGCCCGGGCGAACTCGGTCTTCACGTAGTCCGTGACGGCGGTGTAGAGCGCAGCTTCGAGGTCAGACAGCTTGTAATTGCAGGTGTAAGCCCGGCGCTCGGGGAACAGCGGGGTACCGTCGAACTTGAGCAGGTCTTCCTTGACCATGCGCCGCATCAGATCTGTGACGTCGACCTTGTGCGCACCATCGCGGAACTTGCCGTAGAAGCGGTCGGCGTCCAGCAGCGACATGAAGAGCTGGAAGTCCTCTTCCTTGCCGTTGTGGGGCGTGGCGGTCATCAGCAGGAAGTGCCGCGTGATAGAGCCCAGCAGCTCGCCGAGCTGGAAGCGCTTGGTCTTGTTGACCTTGTTGCCGAAGTAGCTGGCCGACAGCTTGTGCGCTTCGTCGACCACCACTAGGTCCCAGTGCGACAGGCGCAGCTTTTCCTGCAGGTCTTCGGCGCGGGCCAGCTGGTCGACGCGGGCGACCAGCAGATCGAAGTCGTCGAAGGGGTTGCCGCTGCGCGACTGCTCGACCTGCTCGCGCGAGAACAGCGAGAACGTCAGGCCGAACTTCTCGAACATTTCGTCCTGCCACTGCTCGACCAAACTGCCCGGCGCCACGATCAGCACCCGCTTGGCATCGGCGCGCATCAGCAGTTCACGGATGAACAGGCCGGCCATGATGGTCTTGCCGGCGCCGGGGTCGTCTGCCAGTACGTAGCGCAGCGGCTGGCGCGGCAGCATCGACTCGTAGACGGCCGTGATCTGGTGCGGCAGCGGCTCCACGTTCGACGTGTGTACGGCCATCATCGGATCGAAGAGGTGGGCCAGGTTGATCCGGTAGGCCTCGGCCGCGAGCTTGAAGTCTTCGCCGGGGGCGTCGAACGCCCAGGGCCGGCCGGCTTCGGCCAGCGACAGGTTGGGCTCGTCGGAGCGGAAGAGCATGCGCTCGCGAACCCCGCCGTCCGGCGTCTTGTAGTAGACCGTGAGGGCGTTGTCCCCCACCGGCTCGGTAGTGACGATGCGGACCACCTGCCCGGGCTCCAGGCCGGCGACGGCTGCATTCTTCTTGATGTCTTCGAGTTTGAGCACGTTCAGTCCTCAGTGGCCTCGGCACCGTAGCCAGGCGCGAGCACGAGGTTGGTGACGCCGTAGAGCGCCAGACGGTTGCGCAGCCAGAGCTGGTACTCCGGCCCTGTGAGGCTGTGGTCTTCGGTGCAGTCCACGTTCCAGCGCCGCAGCAGATAGCCCGCCATCGCGGCGCGGAGCTGGATCTTGAGCACACCGTTCTCCATGCCGTACTCGGCCTCGATGCTGTCGCGGTGCTGAACGTTGTCCGGGTGCGGCACGAGCTCGAGCTCGGCGATGCGGTTCCACTGGATGTCGCGATCGGCCCGCTCGTGCTCGGCCACCGCGCCGCGGGTGAGGCGCGCAGCCTCGAAGCGGCCGAGCGCAAAGTCCCGAAACGCCCCGCTGCGCCGGTCGAAGGCGCGGACGTGCCAGCGCAAGCCGCTGTCGGCCAAGGCGAAGGGGATGATCTCTCGGGTGGTGAGGCCACTCGATAGCGAACGGTAGCTGACCTCGACCGGCTTGCCCTGGTGGATGGCGCGGCTGAGGACGGCGAGCAGCTCCAGGTCGAGCCGATAGGGCAAGCGGCTACCCTCGTGCGGCAGCGGCCCCTTCAAGCGGATGGGCTCCCCGTCGGCGTAGCCCTGAGCCAGCCAGCTCAGAACCCGCTCCGGCGCAAAGTCGAAAACCGGCTTGTACGGTGCGGCCCCGATGTAGGTTCTGGCCTTGGTGTCGTACTCGATGTTGCCGGGCGCAATCGCCCGGTACAGGGCCAGATCCCGCGAGGCTGCGGCGGTCTGGATGCCGAAGCGTGCCACCAGATCCTGCCGTCCGATCTCACCGATGAAGCGCGCCCGCAGCTCCACAAAAGCCAGGCGATCGCGTTGCGGTCGGGTCAAGTCGGCGAGTGGATCGAGCGCCATCTGGGCAGTCTGTGAGTGCAAGATTTCGGTTTATGACGAAGTATTAATCGAAGCTTATTCCACGCACTATAATCTGCACACCGAATCACCTCGATGCACGTATGCGTATCAGAATGATATACATAGGCGTATCTGCGATCGAGCGATATCTCCAACGTCCTGTGACAGGCACGGCCGAAGCCAGCATGGGCCGGCCCGCCTAAATCGTTGGGTGAGGGGTGCGCATCGCGGCCTAGCTCGCGCGCTTGGTGAAGATCGGCCGTGTGCGACTGCTCCTGCGCAGCACCAATGTCACCCACATAGTGGATCTCAGACTCTTTGCCGTGCAGGCGCGAAACGTCGTTCGCAATCCGCTGCCGATCGTGCACCACGACCTCCGCATGGCGATCGGCACGCGCCTGCAGCGGCGCCCTCGGCGAGCCGACCGCGATAGCTTCCATTAGGCTCGGCCGCGCCGCGGTCCTGGCTCACCAACTCAAGACGGTAGTCGACAGAACGCTGCACACCGTCACGCATCGCCTCCTCGAGGCCGGCACGCTCGACTTCCGGCCACGCCTGGGCAAGCAACGCGACATGCTCTTGCGCCGCGGTGCGATGCAATGCCGGCGCATCCGTTTCGAGATAGGCCGCAGCACGCACACTGCGGGCATGTGCCAGCCCCTCCGCCGATGCTGCACGAGCGGTCATCTGCTCGACGACGCAATTCCAGCCGGTGGCGTAATCATGCCGCTCAGGCGATGACCACGGACTCGCCCGTTCTGCCTCAACGACTTCGCGCGCACCATGCGCGCGCACCCACTGGCCGTCCTGCAGCCTGTTCTCGTAGAGCCCCCTGTGCCAATATGACCTGCGTCACCTACCCCTGACCATTTAGTGAGCAACGAGGTAGGCATGACGACCACCACTCAACCCAAGGCATCGATGCACATTCTGAAGACCTCTGCCGATCCGCTCGTCTCGCAAGGCGCCCGTAGGGCGGCTGAAGAGACGAGCGGATCGGCGGCGCCGACCACGCAGCCCGGTGCCGACACCGAGGTCGTGCCGCGCGCCCGACGCCGGCAGTTCTCCAACGCCGACAAGCGGCGGATCCTCGACGCGGCCGACCGTTGCACCCAGCCCGGCGAGATCGGCGCGCTGTTGCGCCGCGAGGGCGTCTACTCGTCGAGCCTGAGCACGTGGCGACGCCAGCGCGAGGCCGCCGACTTGGCTGCACTGGCACCGCAAAAACGAGGCCCCAAGCCGGACCCCGCCGCCGCCGAAGCGCGCCAAATCGCGCAGCTGATGCGCGAGAACGAGCGCCTCAAGAGCCAGCTCGACAAGGCGCACCTGGTCATCGAGGTCCAAAAAAAAGTTGCTGCCTTGCTGGGCAGTCCGATCGACAACACGCACGACAAGTCATGATGCGCGGCGCCGACGAACTCGCCC
>JBEOKH010000009.1:0-2081 GCA_040275625.1 Thauera sp.
CGGTGATGCCCTGGGTGATGACCTTGGTGTCTTTGTTGATCAGGATGGACATTCGAAGTGCTCCTTACTTGACCGCAGCGACGATCTTGGTCGCAGCTTCCGCCATGGTGTCGGCGGCGATGATCGGCAGACCCGACTCGGCGAGGATCTTCTTGCCGAGGTCTTCGTTGGTGCCCTTCATGCGCACCACGAGCGGGACGGAAAGGTTCACTTCCTTGGCCGCGGCGACCACGCCGGCGGCGATGGTGTCGCAGCGCATGATGCCGCCGAAGATGTTGACCAGGATGCCCTTGACCTTGGGGTTCTTGAGCATGATCTTGAAGGCTTCGGTGACCTTCTCGGTGGTCGCGCCACCGCCGACGTCGAGGAAGTTGGCCGGCTCGGCGCCGAACAGCTTGATCGTGTCCATGGTGGCCATCGCCAGGCCGGCGCCATTGACCAGGCAGCCGATGTTGCCGTCGAGGCTGATGTAGGCGAGGTCGAACTTGGAGGCCTCGATCTCGTCGGCGTCTTCTTCGTCGAAGTCACGGAAATCGACGATCTCCGGGTGACGGTAAAGCGCGTTGGAGTCGAAGTTGAACTTGGCGTCGAGGGCCTTGATGTTGCCGTTGCCTTCGAGGATCAGCGGGTTGATTTCCGCCAGGGAGGCATCGGTTTCCATGTAGCAGGTGTACAGGCGCTTGAGTGCATCGACCGCCTTGGCGACCGAAGCCTCGGGCACGCCGATGCCACGGGCCAGGGTCTCGGCCTGGGCGTCGGTGAGGCCGACGAGCGGATCGACGAACGCCTTGAGGATCTTCTCGGGGGTGCTGTGCGCGACCTCCTCGATGTCCATGCCGCCCTCGGAGGAGGCCATCATGGCGACCGTCTGCGTGGCGCGGTCAGTCAGCGCGGCGACGTAATATTCGTGTTTGATATCGGCGCCTTCCTCGATCAGCAGGTTGCGCACCTTCTGACCTTCGGGGCCGGTCTGGTGGGTGACCAGCTGCATGCCGAGGATGTCGTTGGCGTACTGACGGACTTCGTCGAGCGAGCGGGCGAGCTTGACGCCACCGCCCTTGCCGCGGCCGCCGGCGTGGATCTGGGCCTTCACCACCCAGATCTTGCCGCCAAGCTCCTCAGCCGCCTTGACCGCAGCGTCCACCGACACGCAATGGAAACCGCGCGGCGTGACGACGCCATACTTCCTCAGTAGTTCTTTTGCCTGATACTCATGAATCTTCATGGTTGCCCTTCGATCGAAGCCGCGACGGCGAAAACCGCCGCGAACAGGTTGATGGCATGCTTCGGAGCGTGCGCTCCACGACGGGCGCCGTCTCCCTCGACCGTCGCCCACCGCCATGAATCGGGACCCCCCGACCCGACCCGCAGACCCGGCGCATGCGCGCCACGGTCGCAAGACCCCATAATTATAACTGGTTTTGCGCAGTGCACAGGAACGAGCAAGGCCACGCCGCGGAGTCCATCCAAGCCTGCGGCCGCAACGCGCGCAACCACGCCGGCGCGGTCATCGCCGTCGAGCGGCGTCAGCGGGCGCCGAAAATTTCACATCCGACGCGAAAAGGCGTGGATCGACGATCAATTGCCGACACAGTTGCTGGAATGCCCCCCGGGAGTCTGTTAAAACTCCCGATCAACCAACCCACCGCCCGGACGCGCGGAAGATGAACAACAAACGCATACCGCTCGCAATCGCCCTGGCCGCAGCCTTGCTCGGCGCCCCCCCAGCGGCAACAGCCGCAGCCCTGGGGGAGATCGCAGCCCTGTCCGCAGTGGGCGAAAGCTTCCGCGCCGAGATCATGCTGCCTGGCGCAACCGCCGCGGACGCCGAGTGTTTCCGCGTGGTCACCGCCAGCAGCGGCGACATCCCGGCGCTGGAGCGCGGTCGGGTCGCAATCTCCGGCAGCGGCGTGGGCGCACGGCTCGTCGTGCGCAGCGGGGAGCGCGTCGGCGACCCGGTGCTGCGGCTCGCGATCGAGAACGTCTGCGAGTCCCGCCTGCGACGGGAATACACGCTGCTCATGCCGTTTGCGCAGGAGACAAGACCAGCGGCCGCCGCCCGCCCGGCAGGATCGCCCTCC
>JBEOKH010000010.1:0-10504 GCA_040275625.1 Thauera sp.
TTGAACAGCGCCTGTGCGATGGCTTCGAGGGTGGCGTTGGTTTCGCGCAGGAGGGCGATCCGGTCGTCGAGAGCCATGAGCAACTCGCCGCAGGTCGCCTGGGTGAGAAGGTCTGGCAGCTTGAATTTGTACTCTCGAATCTGCGACGCACTGATGTGCGGAACTGCTGTGCCCGTTGTGACGTTCTGTATGTACTGCGTGAAGTCGGGGCTAGCGATCACGTAGTGCAAGAAGTTCGCCGTAAGACCGGGCTTGGGTCGAAGCCGCGCCACTCGCTGGACCAGCAAGGCTGGCTGATCGCCTGCACGCACTTTGGCAAATTTCAGACCAGCAGGTATCCAAGGACGGTCCATGGCCAGAACAACGTCGCCCTCCTGAAGCAGGTAATCACGAAGGTCATCACATCGCTCCACCGGCCATCGCTTGGCATCGTCCCAGCGGAGTCGCCCTTGGCCGATGTTGTCACCGCGCAGCAGACGCACGGCGTAATCGGTCGCAACGTAGTCGGCGCTCTTGAACGGAAAGCCGGTTAGTAGTTCCGCATGCTCGCCAAGTCGAACACTGGGCCAATCAAAACTCATACCCCAGCCCCACCGTCGTCCACCCCCAACTCCCCCAACGCCCGCCGCAAGAACGCCTCCATCTGGCTGGCCGCCGGCAAAGCAAGCTGATACCGCGACACGAACAGCTTGTTCGTCATGCCGGCCAGCGCGTACTGCACCATCTCGTGGTTCTTCTGCGTGCACAGCAGGATGCCGACCGGCGGCTGGTCGCCCTTGGTCATTTCGTGCTGCTGGTAGTAGCCCACGTACGCGTTCAGCTGGCCCAGGTGCTCGTGGCGGAAGGCGTCGTTCTTCAACTCTACCAACACATGGCACTTCAGCACGCGGTGGTAGAAGACCAGGTCGATGAAGCCGTGTTCGCCGCCGATCAGCACGCGCTTTTGCCGCGCCTCGAAGCAGAAGCCATGACCTAGTTCGATCAGGAACTGCTGCAGGCGGTCGAGCAAGGCGTCTTCCAGCTTGCGTTCGGTCATCACCTCCTGCGGGCGCAGGCCGAGGAATTCGAAGACATAGGGGTCTCGGATGACGTGCTGCAGGCTCTGCGGCTCGGCCTGCTGGTGCGTCAGCTGCGCCAGCGCATCCTTGTCGGTCGACAGGCCGCTGCGCTCGAAATACTGCGTGGCGATCTGGCGCTTGAGTTCACGCACCGACCAGTTGCCGCGCAGGGTTTCCACCTCGTAGAACAGGCGCTTGAGTGGCTCGTCGATCTCGACCAGCAGCTCGAAGTGGCTGTAGGACAGGCTGCTGAGCAAACGCTCAGGCTCCAGCGCCGCAGGCACGCCGGTTTGTGCGGACGCCGTCCGCACAATCGATGACGGCAGCCCCGGTGCCAGCAGGCCTGGCAATTGTGCGGACGCTGTCCGCACGATCTGCGGGTAGCTGCGGTAGAAGCGCAGGTAGCCGTAGAGCTGGCGCCGGCCCGTGCTGCTGACTTGCCGGCTGCGCAAGGCCCGCGACAGCGCATCGAGCAGCCCGTCGCCATAACCGGCCCGGTCTGCGCCGTGCAATTCGAACTCGGCGATGTGGTGGCCGATGAACCAGTTGCGCAGCGTCAGGCTGATGTTGACGGCCTTGCTGGCTTGGCCGGCGAAGGACGAATGCGTTTGCTGGATGACCTGCACCAGGCCATCGAAATTAACGGCCTCAGAACTCATACCCCAGCCCTCCGAGCTTGGCCCGGATCACTGCATCCAGCTCCGCCCCCTTGGCCATCTGCTCACCCAGCTTCTCGGTCAGCGCCTGCATCTTGGTGGCGAAGTCGTCGTCGCTGTCTTCGACTGCCTCGGCGCCCACATAGCGGCCCGGCGTCAGCACATGGCCATGCTCAGCGATCTCGGCCAGACCCACGCTGCGGCAGTAGCCCGCCACGTCGGCATACCCGTCCGCCGCCGCATCACCGCGCCACGCGGCCACCGTGCCGGCGATGCGCTCGATCACCTCGCCGGTCAGCTCGCACTGCACGCGGCTGATCATCACCGCCAGCTTGCGCGCATCGATGAACAGCACCTCGCCCCGTCGAGCGCGCTTGCCCTTGGCCAGGAACCACAGGCAGGCCGGAATCTGCGTGTTGAAGAACAGCTGACCCGGCAGCGCGATCATCACTTCCACCACGTCGGCATCGACCATCGCGGCGCGGATCTGGCCTTCGTTGTTCTGGCTCGAACTCATGCTGCCGTTGGCCAGCACGATGCCGGCACGGCCGCCGGGTCTCAGGTGGTGCAGCATGTGCTGCAGCCAGGCGTAGTTGGCATTGCCGGCGGGCGGGTCGCCGTAGTGCCAGCGCGCGTCGCCCGTCAGGCTGGCGTGCCACCAGTCGCTGATGTTGAACGGCGGGTTGGCCAGGATGAAGTCGGCGCGCAGGTCGGGAAACTGGTCGCGCGTGAAGGTGTCGGCGGGTTCGCGGCCCAGGTTGAAGTCAATGCCGCGGATAGCCAGGTTCATTGCCGCCAGGCGCCAGGTGGTGGGATTGGCCTCTTGTCCGAAGATGGCCACATCGCCCAGCTTGCCGCCGTGCGACAGGATGAACTCTTCGCTCTGCACGAACATGCCGCCGCTGCCGCAGCACGGGTCGTACACCTTGCCGTGGTGCGGTGCCAGCACGGCCACCAGCGTCTTGACGATGCTGCGCGGCGTGTAGAACTGGCCGCCGCGCTTGCCTTCGGCGCTGGCGAACATGCCCAGGAAGTATTCGTAGACTTGGCCCAGCACGTCGCGCGCTTCGGCCGCCGATGAACCGAAGCCGATGGTGGACACCAGGTCGACCAGCTCACCCAGCTTGCCGTCGGGCAGCTGGGCCCGCGCGAAGCGCTTGTCCAGGATGCCCTTGAGCTTGGGGTTCTCGGCCTCGATCAAGGACAGCGCGTCGTCGATGCGCTTGCCGATGTCGGGCTGCTTGGCTGCGGCGCGCAACGCCTCCCAGCGGGCGGCTTCGGGCACCCAGAAGACGTTGACCTCGCGGTAGTAGTCGCGGTCCTCCAGCTCGGCAGCCAACAGTTCGGGCGTGCTGTCGGGCAGGAAGTACTCGTCGGCCTCGTCGGCGAAGCGAGCGGTCAGCTCGGTTCGCTTGGCCTGAAAGGTGTCGGAGATGTACTTGACGAAGATGAGGCCGAGCACGAGGTGCTTGTACTCGGCGGCGTCCATGTTGGCGCGCAGCTTGTCGGCGGTGGCCCAGAGCGTCTTCTTGATGTCGTCGAGCATCGGCTATTTCTTCGTCTTGTTGGTTGCGGTCAGCATCGACACCGTTGCTCCGCCCGAGTACAAGTGTCCCAGAGGTCTCGGCGCAGCTGACGTTCAGGACCTCACGCCGTCATGTCGTTGTTCAGTATGCGATCCAGCCGCGCCTCAAGGCGAACCGCCGCGACGGGTTCCACTGATCGTGCCGCGGCAACCCGGCCGCGCAATTGATTGATCGAGACATCGTCGCCGTTAGGGATGGTCTGCATAAACCCCGGGCAACTCTGCTTGTCGGGCCGCTTTGATGCCACGACGATCTGAGCCATGAAGCAAGCCGACTTGGGTTTGAACCTGACGACCAAGCGAACGCGCAAGCGCGAGTTCCTGGCGCAGATGGAGCGCGTAGTGCCGTGGGCGGCGCTGGTGGAGTTGGTGGCGCCGCACGCGCCCGAGGGCAAGAAGGGCCGGCCGCCGTTTCCGGTGGAGACCATGCTGCGCATCCACTTCATGCAGCAGTGGTTCACGCTGAGTGATCCGGCGATGGAAGAGGCGCTGCACGACGTGCCGCTGTTCCGCGAGTTCGCAGGCCTTGGCTGGGACACCCGTCTTCCCGACGAGAGCACGATCCTGCGGTTTCGCCACTTGCTGGAGCGCCACAAGCTGGCCGAGCAGATATTGGCCGCGGTCAACGGTGTCCTGCTGGGCAAGGGCCTGATGCTCAAGGCCGGCACCGTGGTCGACGCCACGTTGATCGCCGCGCCGAGTTCGACCAAGAACGCCAGCGGTGAGCGCGATCCCGAGATGCACCAGGCCAAGAAGGGCAACCAGTGGTACTTCGGGATGAAGGCGCACATCGGAGTGGACGCCGACTCGGGACTGGTCCACACCGTTCGCGGCACGGCCGCCAACGTCAGCGACGTGGTCGAGGGCAACAGCCTGCTGCATGGACACGAGACCGACGTCTTTGCCGACGCTGGCTACCAGGGAGCGCACAAGCGCCCCGACGCCACCGACGATGTCCGCTGGCACGTGGCCATGCGCCCGGGCAAGCGCCGCGCGCTGGACAAGAGCCGTGTCGTCGATCAGCTCATCGATCAGGTCGAGCGCATCAAGGCCAGCGTGCGTGCCAAGGTCGAGCATCCGTTCCGCGTGGTCAAGCGTCAGTTCGGCCACGTCAAGGTGCGCTACCGCGGACTGAAGAAGAACACGGCGCAGCTGGTCACGTTGTTCGCGCTGTCCAACCTGTGGATGGCGCGGCGCACGTTGATGACACTGGATGAACAAGTCCGTCCGCAACAGCCGAAGACGGCCTGAAAACATGCCATTGGAGGCCTCGGACGAGATGAATCGAGCAGTTCTCGCGCCCATTGCAGGACAACACAGTCAGTTCAGGTCGTTCGGCGTGATGCTCGTGCTGGATGGGCCTTGTTCAGACCATCCTTAGCGATTCGATCCTGCAAAGTGACGATTGAGTTGTGATGCTTGTTCCGCAGCCGAAGCTGGCCACCATCGCGGACCGCACCTGTGATGATTGCGGCCTTCCCCGGCCGAACAACCGCATCCTTGGAAGGTTGCGTTCGTAGGCCTTGCCGCTTGATCAGCGCCTTGACGCGATGGAGCATGGTCTTGGTTGCGTGCATGCCAGACAGGGTCAGGTCGTCGACATACAGAGTCATCGTGACTTGCTGCTCAACGCACAAGGCCTCGATCGCTGCGAACAACTTGCGGTGGGTGAAGTAAGACAGCAGCGGACTGATGCAACTGCCAGTTGGCAGATGGCCGTCAGCGGTGCAAACGGTGGCCAGCAGTCGCGCGACGTCCGGAGAGCATCCCATGTCTTTCAGAAAGAACGACTTGACGTGGTGGTACGTTGTGCTCTCGAAAAACTTCCGGATGTCCATCGCGACGACGGCACCACCGGCATCAACGTGGGCCCGCGCGTTCGTGACGTGTGAGCGCTTCTTGGTGGCCGAGTGCAAGAACGCTGGACGCTGGATGCTATCCAGGTGCTTTGCTACTCGGTAGTGAATTCGCAATGTCGCCTCGACGGGCTCTTGGATGTGGCGCGGCTCTTTGCCGGGCTTCGATCCTGGCTTGGGTTGTTCGTCGAACCGGTTGTACTCGGGCGCCATGCAGACGGATTCCAGGTCATCGACAGGAATGCCGATCAACGACGCCAATCTGTGGATGCTCGCCAGACCCCACAGAGGCGAGTTTTCAATTGGGTAGCGAGCGGACTTGTTCTTGCGTAGCCGCCTCCGCCCCGCCGCCTTGTCGGCCCTATGCTGCTGACTTTTCATCGGCGTCTACCCAATCAAGGACCTTCAGGACCTTGGCCGCGATGGCAACTCGAACCTTCTCGCTGCGACGGGAGGAGTCCAGCTGTTCTGAAAACAGCATCAGACTGGAAGCAGGGACACCAAAGACTGCCGCGTAGCGGTCAAGCAGATCGACGGTGATCGCATGCGCGCGCTTGCCTGACTCGATTTCAGAAAGGTAGTTGTTGGAGATATCCAGACGCTTCGCCAGGTCCTCCTGCGTCATCTGGTGGTACCGGCGAAGGTGGCGTAGAGCTTTGTGCAACATGGGATCACCTCCAGAAAAACAAGGACTAGGCAGGGGTGTCAGTCGTCACCTATCACCACCGATCGAACAGCCGCGCTATAGCTACTGCGAAGCGCATCCATCCCATCAGCAGCGATATCGTCTTGGGGCTTTGCAGGGCTCGCTTGAGCTTGCCCCACGATTGCCGCCGCGACTTCTCGCCTGACTGTCGTCCCTGGTTGGGTAAGGTCCGTTTGACCATGTTTGCCTTTCGTTGCCCCTCAGCACAATTGCCTCGGGACCAGTGCGCAACGAAAGCGAAGAGGGACGACTTTTCCCCTGCCTATCCGTCTCCCGGCTGCCGCACCAGGCGGCGGCCGGGGCGCCCCGGTACGCGTGACCGGGGCAATGGTTGGAGAGTTGCCTCTCCGCAGACCCCAACATGCAGGTCCTGGTACTACGCTGGCTTTGTCTTCAACACCAACCAGTCTGTACGATAGCACAAGAACTTCGCTGTGGGCGAAGTATTTTCGCGTTGTGCGAAGTCATTTCCGCTCCCGACTATGGGCGTGCCGATCAGTGGTGTACGCGGGTTGCCATGCAAGGTATGGGGCCCACCGCCCGTGGGTGTTCGCGTACCGCACCTCCGGCCTGGCACCGCCGAGATGCCGAGACCTGGTGACATCGATGACGTGATGGGAATGCGCGCTGCGGCAAGCTTCGGCGGGTTGGTTCCGCCCGATTCGCAAGCGGCTCCGCCGACCGTGCATTTCCGGTGCGCGGTGGACTCGACAGCCTGCCAAGCACCGGACCGCCCAGCGACGGCAACACAAGATCAACATGTAGTCTTCTGCCACCGAGGTCGGTCACCGAGATTGACAAAGGCCAACGCGAACTGTTGGTCGCGTCAACCTCACCCTACCTGAGCGGGAGACAACGATGTAGCGGCGCCCTTGAGGGGCCCCAGAAGGCACCTGTCGATGGTCCAAGTGGTCAGGGCCATGTCGCAACGGGGATGTGGTGGCGCCCCACAGGGACCATTGCTCCGCACCGACGGCCATAAGGCCAACGGCCCGCGGGTTCGCATTGAAACTGGAGGTATGAAAAAGGGCTTGCAACCCCTGGCGCATGCTCATTCGGCAGCTTCGTTCCACGTGTTCCGCTGCTAGTACCAGCAGTTTGTAAGTCAAGGCGCGGAAGGTGTTGACACGGGCCCGAATGCGGGAATCAAATCGCGCTTGAGCCATGCGAGCCTCAGCATGATCTTCTGATCTCAACGAGGCCGGACGTTGCTTCCGTTGGCTGTCAAGCCAGAACGCAACCGTTAGCGGTCGTGACCCGCACCTGCACGGGCGCCCATCCGTCCATCGGATCCGGCCCTGCCGCGCACGACGCGGTGATGCCTTTCCCTTCGATCCGTTTCGCCGACTCACCGTCGGCCATGTGGCTGCACGCCCCGAGCGCAGCAGCCGCCAACTGCCTGGCCAAGACCACGCAGTGATGAACCCGCGCCATCGTCGATTGCCTTCAAGGCAGATGCGTTGTTGAACGCCCTCATGGGGCGCAACACGCGGTCTCAGACGAGGCCCCGCACCTCCTGGTAGCAGGGAGGACTTCCAGCGGCGAAAGGCGGGCTACCCATGACACCCAGAACCCAGGACTGCCCCTGCTGGCTGCCAGTGCCCTTGAGGCGCTGACGCCACGCACC
Source organism: Thauera sp. (assembly GCA_040275625.1). Lineage (GTDB taxonomy): Bacteria > Pseudomonadota > Gammaproteobacteria > Burkholderiales > Rhodocyclaceae > Thauera. The sequence continues at coordinate 7,489 of JBEOKH010000010.1, forward strand.
GGTGAGTGCGATCGGCTGCGCGATGCGGAAACGCGTCGCGCTGACCTGGGAAGCATTTTTTACGAACGCTGGGCGGCCTATGCGCCGCCACCGGAAGCGTGCGTCGGCTTTGGAGGCCGGCCGCCCGCATCGTGATCCTTGGCCTCCATCAGTCACGCCCGCCCCGGGACGCCGGCGTGTGACTGACCCCCCGCTGCGTCCCGATGTCGATGTCGTCGCCCTGGCTCAAGCGGCGTGTGCCACTGGAGAACTGCACATGCCTTCGAAACGGAATCAGTCCCGCCCCACGGCGCGCTCGAAAGTGCCTTTGGCCTATCGGGTGCACATGGCCTACAACCCGTCCGCACCGCCTGAAACGGTCCTCAAGTCCCTGCCCATGGGAACGCACGACTTCCTGCGCGTGTTGGGCGCGCTGCTGGCGCTGAACAACCACCAGCACAGCACCAAGAACAAGAGCGTGTCGATCAAGACGATGCAAGACCGCAGTCGCTTCTACTTCGGGTTCTTCCGAGAGCTGCGCCACAAGACGAGGTATTCGAACCTCGACCCCCGCCAGCTGGCGAACCGACACATCCAGGCGATGGTCGACCGCTGGCTGGAACGGGGCCTGTCCACCGCGACCATCCACAACTACCTCAGCTTCCTGCGCACCTTCGCTGAGTGGATCGGCAAGCCGGGGATGGTCCAGGCGCCCATCCACTACGTGGGCGCTGAATCGACGCACGCACATCGCAAGCAGGTGGCCACCCATGACCATAGCTGGACGGCATACGGCGTCGATGTCGAGGCGTTGATCGCCGAGGTGGCCCTCGTCGACGAGTGGTGCGCACTGCAGCTGGAGCTGTGCTATCGCTTCGCGATGCGGCCGAAGGAAGCGCGGCACCTGCGGCCCCACATGGCCATCTTGCCGCGCGAGGCGGCGAACCCGCGTGACGCCGCCGCGTTTCCGGAGTGCGAGACCTTCTTGCGCATCAGCTTCGGCACCAAGGGCGGCCGGCCGCGTGACGTGCCGATCGTCGATGACGCGCAACGCGAGTTGCTCGACCGGGTGATGGCTGCTGTCGCCCCAGGCGCGTTTGTCGGCCGGCCAGGCTTCACCGCCGACCAGAACCGAACGCGGTTCTACTACGTGATGCGCTGCTGCGGCATCGTTAAGTCGATGCGCGGCATCGTGCCACACGGTCTGCGCCATCAGCGTGCCAACGACGTCTACGAGGCAGAGTCTGGTGTGCCGTCGCCCGTTCGTGGCGGGCACGCCGACCCCGACGCCGACGAGAGCGCGCGGCACCGTGTATCGCACATGCTCGGGCACTCGCGCAGCAAGCCGGCTTCGTCTTACATCGGCCCGAAGCCACGCCGCCGTGGCAAAGGCGGCGGTGCGGGCCCCGAGGATCCTCCAACCCCTGAAGGGTGCCCGGCGTGATCGCGCCCAGGCTGATCCGTCACCGCGACGCGCCAGCCTACCTCGGCGTCGACCGCAACCGGTTCGACGCCGAGATTCGCCCGTCGCTCACCGAAATCCCCTTCGGCGGCCGGTGCATCGCCTTCGATCGCCAGGAGCTCGACGCCTGGGCCGACGCGTATATTCGTCAGCGAGGGCGCCCGAGTCGCAAGTCGACGAAAGGAGCAGTTCCATGCGAACTCGGACACCAGGCATCCTCTGCGATCGGTCCGGCGAACGGACGGTCAACAAGCAATACAAGGGCGAACGCGTCTTCGCCAGGCTCGGCAAGGTCAGCCAAGACTGCGCCGAAGTCTGGCTCAGGGCGCGGCAGGCCGAGGTCGATGCCAGGCGCGAACACGAACTTCGAGAAGGCGCTGAGCAGCTGTTCGCAGCTGCTGCACAAAAGTACCTGATCGAGTGCAAGCAGCGAGGGGTCCGCACCTTGGACGTCATCTCGTACCACGTGACCATCCTGCTGCCGTACATCGGCAGCCTGCCTCTGCGGGACGTCTGCAACGACGCCCTGGAGGGCTTCAAGGATGAACGCGCGGCCGAAGGCGCCAAGAACGCGACGATCAATCGCAGCCTTGAGGTCGTGCGCACGGTGCTCAACCGTGCGACCCGCGTCTGGCGCACCCACGGCAAGCCATGGCTCTTGTCATCGCCGTTGATCGAGATGCTCGACGAGCGGCAGCAGAGGCGACCGCCCTACCCGATCACCTGGTCGGAGCAGGCGGAGTTGATGAAGCACCTGCCGGCGCACCTGCAGCGCATGGTGCTCTTCGCGCTCAACTGCGGCGCACGCGACGACAACGTGTGCCGGCTGCAGTGGGCCTGGGAGCGCAAGGTGCCGGAGTTGGAGCGCAGCGTCTTCGTGATCCCTGCTGCGGAGTTCAAGGGCCAGCGACCCCACGTGCTGATCCTGAACGACGTGGCGACCAGGATCGTCGAAGAGTGCCGCGGGGACCATGACGAGTTCGTGTTCGTCTGGCGTCGGGAGCGCGTGAAGAACATCGAGGACGAACCGGTGATGCCGTACCGGCCGGTCCACACGATGAACAACACCGCGTTCCAGAACGCCAGGCGGGCCGCCAAGCTCGAACGGGCCCGCGTGCACGACCTGCGCCACACCTTCGGCCAAAGGCTGCGGGAGGCCGGCGTGACGGAAGAAGACCGCGCCTTGCTGCTGGGGCATGCCCTGACCGGCATGCCGCAGCACTACGCCACTGCCACGATCGCGCGTCTGGTGGAGGCGGCCAACAAGGTGCGCGAGACGCGCGACCGAACCACGCTGCTGCGGGTGGTCAACGGATGAGGTCAGGAAAAGTCGCGCAGAAAGTCGCGCACAAAGAAAAACGGGTTAGAGGCCGAAGCATCTAGCCCGTTGTTCTAGAACGAAAGTTCTGGTGCGGCTGGCAGGAATCGAACCCACGACCCCTTGGTTCGTAGTTTGCGCCATGCCGCCAAGTTGTTGATTTTTCAGGGGTTGTTGCCGTCCGTTCCGATCCATTCCGCCCTGTTCTGGACTGTTTTGCGCAGGAAAGTCACCCAAAAGTCACCCAGACCTGCTGC
>JBEOKH010000011.1:0-7547 GCA_040275625.1 Thauera sp.
TACCGTGTATCGACCGCAGACGGCCTGCAGGCTGCGCGCACCCGCCTCGGCGTCGAGCGCTTCGACCTCGTGCTCAGCGACGTGCGCCTGCCCGACGGCGACGGCCTGGCGCTTTTCGAGGACATCCGCCGCCAGCATCCGGCGCTGCCGGTGATCCTGCTCACCGCCCACGGCACCATTCCGGATGCGGTCGAGGCCACCTCGCGCGGCGTCGCCGGCTACCTCACCAAGCCCTTCGACAGCCATACCCTGCTCGCCCGCATCGCGCAGGCCCTGCTGCTGTCAGGCCCCGCGGACAGCCCACCCACGGGCGAAGCTGCAGGCTGGCGCGCCGGCATCATTAGCCGCAGCAGCCGCATGCACAGCCTGCTCGACGAGGCCCGGCTGATCGCCGCCTCCGACGCTTCCGTGCTGATCCGCGGCGACAGCGGCACCGGGAAGGAACTGCTCGCACGCGCGATCCACCTCGCCAGTCCGCGCGCTGCCGGCCCCTTCATCGCGATCAACTGCGGCGCCATCCCCGAGCCCCTGCTTGAATCCGAGCTCTTCGGCCACGTGCGCGGCGCCTTTACTGGCGCCGCCAGCGCCCGCGGCGGACTGATCCAGGCCGCGCACGGCGGCACCCTGTTCCTCGACGAGATCGGCGACATGCCGCCGGCGCTGCAGGTGAAGCTGCTGCGCGTGCTGCAGGAGCGCGCGGTGCGCCCGGTCGGCGCCACCCGGGCCGAGGCGGTCGACCTGCGCATTGTCTCCGCCACCCACCGCGACCTCGATGCGGCGCTCGCCGATGGCAGCTTCCGCGACGACCTCTACTACCGCATCAACGTGGTCGGCCTTGACCTGCCGACGCTCGCGGAACGGCGCGAAGACATCCCGCTGCTGGCCGAGCACTTCCTGCGCGGGCTGGCGAAGAAATACGCCAGGCGCCTGTCCGGCTTCGCGCCAGACGCCCTCGAGGCGCTGGCCACTGCAAGCTGGCCGGGCAACGTGCGTCAGTTGCACAACGTCGTCGAGCAGGTCTGCGCACTCGCCACCACACCGCTGATCCCGCGCACCCTGATCGAACGCGCGCTACGGATGAAGCCGATCGAGGCCCTGGGCTACGCCGAGGCCAAACGGCGCTTCGAGCGAAACTACCTGATACAGCTGTTGAAACTTACTGCAGGTAATGTCTCGGACGCTGCACGGCTGGCAGAGCGCAACCGCACCGAGTTCTACCGACTGCTGCAGCGGCACGGCCTGACCCCCGACCTGTTCCGTGGCGAGGGCCCCGATGTCGAACAATGAACGAGAACCTCGAAGGAGCCAGACATGATCACACGCCAGACCATCGCCGCCATCCTCACCACCACCGCCATGGCCTATTCGATCGCCACGCCGGCGCAGGCCGCCCGCCTGCTCGACACGCCCCGGATCGACATCGCCGCCTGCAGCAGCGACAAGCCCGCCACCTCCACCCCGGACGAACGCAAGGACAAGCCCGCACAGCGCTGATCGGCGCGCGCTCGATCCCTTGCAATCCTGGCCGCGACCCGGACACCTGGTCCGCGGCTTCCGCCGCTCCTGCAGGAGCAGCCCGTTCGCGGCTTCCGCCGCTCCTGCAGGGGTCGAATGCCGCGGCGGTTTCGGTAGGAGCGCCGGAAGGCGCGAATGCAGCGGTGGAGATCCGCCCCCGCCTCAGGCCGTCCCGCCCACAGTCAGGCCATCGATGCGCAGCGTCGGCTGGCCGACACCCACCGGCACGCTCTGGCCGTCCTTGCCGCAGGTGCCGACGCCCGGGTCGAGGCGCATGTCGTTGCCGATCATCCTCACCTTGGTGAGCACGTCCGGGCCGTTGCCGATCAGGGTCGCGCCCTTCACCGGGCGGGTGACCTTGCCATTCTCGATCAGGTAGGCCTCGGCGGTGGAGAAGACGAACTTGCCCGAGGTGATGTCCACCTGGCCACCGCCGAAGTTCACCGCGTACAGGCCCTTCTTGACCGACTTGATGATCTCTTCCGGGTCCTTGTCGCCGTTGAGCATGTAGGTGTTGGTCATGCGCGGCAGCGGCAGGTGGGCGAAGGACTCGCGGCGGCCGTTGCCGGTGATCGGCATGCCCATCAGGCGCGCGTTCATCATGTCCTGCATGTAGCCGGTGAGGATGCCGTCCTCGATCAGCACGGTGCGCTCGGTCGGGTTGCCCTCGTCGTCGATCGACAGCGAGCCGCGGCGATCCTGCAGTGTGCCGTCGTCCACCACGGTCACCCCCTTCGCCGCGACCTGCTGGCCGATGCGCCCGGAAAACGCCGAGCTGCCCTTGCGGTTGAAGTCGCCTTCGAGGCCATGGCCGATCGCCTCGTGGAGCAGGATGCCCGGCCAGCCGGGGCCGAGCACTACCGGCATGGTGCCCGCCGGCGCCGGATCGGCACCAAGATTGACGCGCGCCTGATGCACCGCGTCGCGCGCGTATTCGTGCAGGCGGTCATCGCAGAACCAGCCGTAGTCGTAGCGCCCGCCGCCACCGGCGCTGCCCTGCTCGCGGCGGCCGTCCTCTTCCATGATCACCGTGATCGACACCCGCACCAGCGGACGCACGTCGGCGGCCATATGGCCGTCGCTGCGCGCCACCATCACCACCTCCCACGAGCCCGCGATATGCGCCATGACCTGGGTGACGCGGGGGTCCTCGCCGCGGGCGAAGCCCTCGAGGCGCTCGAGCAGCTTCACCTTGGCGGTGTCGTCGAGCGAGTCGAGCGGATCGTCGGCGCGGTACAGGCGGGTGCGGAGCTTGTGCGGGACCATGCCGACGTGGCGGCGCTCGCCCGCAGCGGCGATCGCACGCGTGGCGGTGGCGGCGCCGACCAGCGCATCGAGCGAGATGTCGTCGGAGTAGGCGAAGGCGGTCTTCTCGCCGCTGATCGCGCGCACGCCCACGCCCTGCTCGATGTCGAAGCTGCCCGACTTGACGATGCCCTCTTCCAGGCTCCAGGCCTCGGAGCGCTGGTACTGGAAGTAGAGGTCGGCGAAGTCGATGTCGTGGCGCATCAGCTTGCGGAAGGTCTTCTCGATCTCCGCCTCGCCCAGGCCGTAGGGCGACAGCAGGTAACGGTCGGCGACCTTGAGGGGGTTCTGGCTCTTGCTCATCGGGAATCCTTGGCGGGTGATGCCGATTGGACCGGCATCAGGCAAAAACGATCGGTGCGGGGGCGGCGCGGCGAAACGGCCGCGACACGCGCCTCGCCGGGTGCATCGCGCGCACGGTGATCAGGCGAGACAACGGTGGCGCAGCGCGGGCAGGCTCTCACGCACCGCGGCGATGCGTGCGGGGTCGACATCTGCGATCACTACGCCAGGCCCTTCATCGCGACAGGCGAGGATCTCTCCCCAGGGGTCGATGATCATCGTGTGCCCCCAGGTCTCGCGCCCGCTCTCGTGCCGTCCTCCCTGCGCCGGCGCCATCACGTAGCACTGGTTCTCGATCGCGCGCGCGCGCAGCAGCACCTCCCAGTGCGCGCGCCCGGTGGTCCAGGTGAAGGCCGCCGGCAGCACGATGAGGTCGACCTCGCCCATCGCACGGAAGAGCTCCGGGAAGCGCAGGTCGTAGCACACTGACAGCCCGGTACGCCCGGCGGGCGAATCGAAGCAGACCACAGTGCTGCCGGGTTCGATCGTCGCCGCCTCGTCGTAGCGCTCCTCGCCGCGCTGAAAGCCGAACAGGTGGACCTTGTCGTAGCGCGCGACGCGCCGGCCCTGGTCGTCGAACACCAGCGTGGTGTTGCGCACCTTGTCGCCGGCATCGGCGACCAGCGGGAGGGTGCCGCCGATCAGCCACACACCGTGGCGGCGAGCCGCATCGGCGAGGAAATCCTGCAGCGGCCCGGCGCCCTCCGCCTCGCGGATACGCACCTTGGCGGCCTCGTCCCTGCTGATCAGGGGGAAGTACTCGGGCAGCGCGACCAGCTTCGCGCCGCCCGCGGCCGCCTCGGCGATGAGGCCGGCGACGATGTCGAGATTGGCCTGGACATCGGGGCTGGATACCGTCTGGATGGCGGCGATACGCACTGGGGTGGAGGGCTTCTGGGGGGTCATGGCTTTATTCTTGGTCGTGGAGGACACATCGACGCATCCGATCGGTTACGGTTTGAATCAGGGCTCGGGAACGGGCATTCGCACCAGCGACCGCTGCAAACCCCGGGGTTCGGCGATCGTTCGTGGTCATTCGCACGGCCGTTGAGGCAACTCAAGGCCGCTCCGCCACCTGGCCTCGCTTGGCCACCTGCGGGTCCGACCACGCCCCTGTCACCGCGTATTCGAAGGCAAAGAGCTTTTCGATCGGATCGCTGAGCACCTTCTGCGCGAGGTAGGTGATCACCCCCACCGCCGGATTCAAGAGCCCGGCCGCCGCGCCGATCGCAATCGATTCGGACAGCGTGGGCTGCACCAGCACGCGCAGATCCTGCGTCTCGGCAACCACATCGGCAGCGCCGGTCATCTTCACGCGCGCCGCGGGACCGCGTATCTCCAAGTCTTCGGTGCGCAGTACGCCAGCGGCCACATCGATGCTACCGGAAATGCGATCGAAGGCGAATCCTTCGGAAAACACGTCGCGAAAGTCGAGCGTGATCCGCCGCGGCAAAGCCTGCAGGCTGAGGATGCCGAGCAGACGGCCGACCCCGGGCTCGAGCTTGTTGAACTGACCGCTACCGCTCTCGAGCTTGAGGCTGCCGTCAAGCGATGGGTAGTCGATGCGCGTGGGCGCGCCCTGCCACCCGAGCTGCCCGCTCAGTCTGGCCTGCCCGCCGCGCACCACGTCCGGATAGCCCAGGCGCTGGGACAGGCGTCCGACGTCAGGCGTCTGCAGGGTGAAGTCCAGCCGCGTGCGCTGGCGGCCCTCTGCCTGCCACTGACCGCTGCCGGCGAGGCGACCATCGTCGTTGGCGAGATTGAAGCGCTCGAGCTGCCACAGCCCGCCGCGATTGCGCGCGAACACCTCCAGCCGACCGAGCGCGAGGCCGCGCAGTTCGAACTGCTCGGCGACCACGTCGAGCGCGGGCAGACGGCGCGGCGGCGCCTCCTCGACAGGCTCGGTCTGCGCTGCGCCACCATCACCCTCCCCGACACTGCGACCGCTGCCGCCCTCGTTCCCGCCCTGCGCATCCTCCTGCCCCACGCGCAGATGGCGGAAGCGCGCCCGCAGCGCGCCATCCCCCGCCTTGCGCCAGTCGAACGCACCATCGGCGATGTCGCTTTCCAGACGCGCCTTCCAGCCCCCCGCATCGGCTTCGGCGCGCAGATCGACCGCCTTCAGGGTGTGACCGAACGCGCGCACCTCATCGGCAGCGAGCGCGAGATCGCGCAGCCCCGCCACGGCCACGGTCGCGCCCCCGGCCGCAATCGCAGCGGGGTCTGCGGCACCTTCGGTGGCGCTCGCGCTCGCTTCCGCTTCACGCCCAATCTCCCCGGCCTCCAGCACGCGTCGCCATGCGTCGACATCGAGCCGGTCGAGCACGGCCGCCACCCGCAGCCCCGCCTCGGCGGCTGGGGGCGCGTCGCCGGTGGCACGACCGATTGCAATGCCGCCGCGTATCTCGCCGGCGCCCGGTGCCTGCGTCAGTTCCGCACGCACCACCGCGCCGAGCTTGAGCCCGAGCGTGTCGATGTCTCGCCCGCTCGCATGCTCGAACACGAACCGCGAGGTCCAGGCCTCGCCAGCGGACTTGTTGAGCGGTGCCGGCAGGCTGGAGGCGACGCCGAGCAGGTCGGAGTCGACCTCGACCCGGGTGCTGCCCTTGCCCACACGGATCGCAGCGCGCCATGCGGCCGTGCCGGAAAGACCGTCGAGCAGGGGCTGCGGATAGCGCGCGCGCACCGCTGCGGCGTCGGCGCGCCCGACCGCGTCGAAGCGCACCACGCCATCCGTCCCGGTTCTGGCACTCAGTTTGGCGGTGTGACCGAGAAACTGCGCGCTCGCGTCCGGGATGGCGAGCGTGTCGCCAGTGAAGCGCACCACGCCCCCTGCGCGCTCGAGCGCGGGAAGTCCATCGAGCAGCTCGATGCGATTCCCGGCAAAGCGGAACCCCCCCTCAAGCTCGGTCTCATCGGTGTTCCGGAGCGGCATCACCAGCTTGAGCTCGAGCTCGCCGCTACCTTCGGCGCGGATGCCGTCGGTGAAACCGCCGATGTGCCGCGACACCGGGCTGGCCGCCACGAAGCGCAGGAACTCCGCGGTCGGCCCCAGCGCCCGCCCGGTGATGGTCATGACCTCGCTCGGCCCGACGTCGAGGTCGGGCACGTCGGCGACCACATCCACCAGATCGACGCCCAGGATGCGGCCGCGCTCGGCGCTGATACGCATGCCCGGCCCTTCGAAGCGCACCTCGCCCTGGAAGCCTTCCACGCCCGGCCAGCCGGGAGCGTAGTCCAGCACCCCATCCGCCACCCGCACCGTGACCAGAAACTTGCCCGAGCCATCGCGGAACGGGAAGTCCTGCAGCTTGCCCTGCAGGCGCAAGCGAGCCTCGGGCACGCCGGCGGCGAGAATGCCCTGCTGCACCCATTCACGGGTGTCCGCACTGACCACGCGCGGCAGGTAACGCCACACCGCGGTCGAGTCCGCCCGGCTCAGACGCGCCTGCAGGTCGATTTCGCCGGGACCGTCAGCCGCCGGCCAGTAGCGACCGGACGCGGTTCCTGCCGCGTCGGCGTTGTCGAACTCGGCGCCGTCGAGCGCGATCTCCATCCGCTCGTTGCGACGCTCCCAGCCGCCCTCGGCGCGCAGGCGATCGAAGTCGAGGCGACCGGGATCGAACACCGTCGGCAGGTCAATGTGCATGCCTGAACCTGCCAGGCGGAAGCGCCCACCGTCCTTGTCGCCGTCTATGCTGCCGGACAGGCCACCCAGACCGGGCCAGCCCTCGCGCGCCAGCAGGCCGACGTTCTCGAAACGCGCCGTCAGCGACCAGTGGGTCGCCGCACCCGGCTCGCCGCGCCACGCGAGGCGCAGGTCCTCGACCTTGCCGCTGGGTTCGACGCGCGCGAGTTGCGCGCGCACCCCGGCATCGAAAGGCAGATAGCCCGCCAGCGCGGCGAGCGCGGCAAAATCGAGCCGGTTCGCACTCACCGCGCCGCCCGCCGGCTCGCCCTCCCCGACCGGATCGAGCCGCAGGTCGAAGTCGGTGGGCGCAACGGTCAAGCCGTCGGCCAGGGACAGCGTGAGCCCGCGCGCGCCAAAGCTGCTGCCCTTCGCGCCGCGCGTCATCGACAGACGCCCATCGAGCTGCACGACGTCGAGCGCGGGCAACCCCTCGGCAAACCGTGTCTTCACGCCATCGAGCGCGACATCCGCGGTCAGCGCGAAGCTGCCCTCGCCATCCGCGTCAAGCCAGGCGCGCACGCCGCCGTGGCCTGCAAGCGGCAGCGGGTAATCGAACCACGGCTGCCAGCCGCCGAGGTCAGCGCGCTCGAGTTCCAGGTACAGGCGGCCGGCCGCCGTCGACAGCCGCTGCACGCTGACGAGGCGTGACGCGCGCCCCACCTCGCCACGCGCGACCAGCGCCGCCGCCAGCGCC
>JBEOKH010000012.1:0-9862 GCA_040275625.1 Thauera sp.
TGGCGATCAACAAGGATCCCGAAGCGCCGATCTTCCAGGTCGCCGACTACGGCCTGGTGGGCGACCTCTTCCAGGTGGTGCCGGAACTGACCGGCGCGATCTGATCGGGGCACGAGGAGCCCCGGCGTGGATCTGCCGGTTTCGCTGCTGACGGCGGAGGTACGGGTGGCGATGTTCGTCCTTGGCGCCCTCGGGCTGTTCGCTGCAGTGCGCCGAGCGCCATGGAAGAGAATGAGCGAGGGAGCGAGGCTGAACGTGCTGCTTGGCTTCGCCGTGGCGCTGACGCTGATGTGGAGCATGAAGGCCGGGGTCAAACCCGGCCTCAACCTGCATCTGCTCGGTGCCATGGCGGCGACGCTCGCGCTCGGCCCCTGGCTTGCGGTGATCGCCCTCGCGCTCGCCTTGTGCGGGATCACGCTCAATGGCTCGCTCGGCTGGAGCGACTGGCCGGGCAACCTGGTGCTGATGGTGCTATTCCCGGTCGCCATCGCCTTCACCATCCAGCATCTGGTCGAACGCTGGCTACCGGCTCATTTCTTCGTTTTCGTTTTCGTGACCGGCTTTGCCGGTTCTGCTCTGACCGTGATGGCACAGGGGCTGACTGCCGCCTCTGTGCTCGCACTGTCTGGCGCCTACTCCGCAGAGTTCCTGTGGAGCGAATACCTGCCGTTCTTCCTGCTGCTCGGTTTTTCCGAGGCCTGGATCAGCGGCGCGGTCATCACGCTGATGGTGGTGTATCGGCCCGACTGGGTCGCTGCATTCGACGATCGCCGCTATCTGCTCGACAAGTAAGGCTGTTCAACCCTTTCAGGAGCGCCCAAATCCATGAGTCAATACAACGCCCCCCTCCGCGACATGCAATTTGTCATGCGCGAGCTCGCCGGTCTCGATGAAGTCATGCAACTGCCCGGCAACGAAGAGGTGTCGGCCGACCTGGTCGATGCGATCCTCGAAGAAGCGGACAAGTTCGCCAGCGGCGTGCTCGCCCCGCTGAACTGGACCGGTGACCAGGAAGGCGCCCGTTGGAGCGATGGTGAGGTCGCCACCGCGCCGGGCTGGAGGGACGCCTACAAGCAGTTCACCGAGTCGGGCTGGACCGCGCTGCCGTGCGACCCGGAGTACGGCGGCCAGGGGCTGCCCAAGCTGCTTGCCACCGCAGTCATGGAAATGTGGAAGTCGGCCAACATGGCCTTCTCGCTGTGTCCGATGCTGACCAGCGGCGCGATCGAGGCGCTGATGCTGCGCGGCAACGACGAGCAGAAGAACATGTACCTGCCGAAGATGGTGTCGGGCGAGTGGACAGGCACGATGAACCTGACCGAACCGAACGCCGGCTCGGATCTCGCCGCGGTGCGCACCAAGGCCGAGCCGCAAGGGGACGGCACCTACAAGATTTTCGGCCAGAAGATCTTCATCACTTATGGCGAGCACGACCTCACCGACAACATCGTTCACCTCGTGCTCGCCCGCCTGCCGGACGCGCCCGAGGGGGTGAAGGGAATCTCGCTGTTCGTGGTCCCCAAGTTCCTTGTCAACGCTGACGGAAGCCTGGGCGCGCGCAACGACGTGCATTGTGTGTCGATCGAGCACAAGCTCGGGATCCACGCCAGCCCGACCGCCGTGCTCGCCTTCGGCGACAAGGGGGGCGCGATCGGCACCCTGGTGGGCGAGCCGAACCGTGGCCTCGAGTACATGTTCATCATGATGAACGAGGCCCGCTTCGCGGTCGGCATGGAGGGCGTGGCGCTCTCCGAGCGTTCTTACCAGCACGCCCTGCAGTACGCCAAGGACCGCGTCCAGGGCACCGACGCGGGCGTGCGCGGCGGGCCGAAGGTGAACATCCTGCACCATGCCGACGTGCGTCGCCTGCTCATGAGCATGAAGAGCAAGACCGAGGCGATGCGTGCGCTCGCCTATGTGGTCGGAGCGGCATTCGACAAGGCGCACAACCACGCGGACGAGGCCGTTCGCGCGCATAACCTGGCTTTCGTCGATCTTATGATCCCGGTGGTGAAGGGCTGGTGCACCGAAAACTCGATCGACGTCACCTCCGACGGCGTGCAGGTGCACGGCGGCATGGGCTTCATCGAGGAAGCCGGTGCGGCGCAGCACTTTCGCGATTCGCGCATCACCACGATCTACGAAGGCACGACCGCGATCCAGGCCAACGACCTGATCGGCCGCAAGATCGCTCGTGAGGGCGGTGTCACCATCGCTGCGCTGGTGCAGACGATGCGCGCGGTAGAAGCCGAAGTCGCTGCGGTGCAGGACGAATCCTTTGCTGCCATTGCGCGTTCGCTAAAGGCCGGCATCTCCGCGGTGGAGGAGGCGGTGGCTTTCATTCTCGCGACCTACGGCAAGGACATCAAGGCAGCCTCGGTCGGCTCGGTGCCTTTCCTCAAGCTGCTCGGCATCGTCGCGGGCGGCTGGCAGATGGCGCGCGCGGCGCTGGTTGCCCGCGCGCGGCTGGAGGCAGGCGAGGGCGCTGGAGCCTTCTACAAGACCAAGATCGTCACCGCGCGCTTCTACGCAGATCACGTGCTGGCACAGGCGCCGGGTCTCGCTTACACGGTGGTCAATGGTGCAGCGGGTGCGCTCGAACTGACCGAAGAGATGTTCTGATCCGGTATCGTTCCGGCGCTTCGGCGCCGGGACGGACGGTCGAAAAAAACCGCTGCGAGGCTTGCGCCTGCAGCGGTTTTTTTCATGCGCATGAATTCACCGTGGCTACCGCTCTCGCGCCGGGGTGGTTTTCATGCGGGCGCGCCGCAAGGCGCGACCCAGATGGGCGCTTATTCGACCTTGGCCTTCTCGCGCAGTTCGAGCACGTGACGCTCAACCTTCTGCTGCTGCAGGCGCTGCTGCAGTTGCGGCTTGACCTCGTCGAACGGCGGCGTTTGCACGTCGCGCACGTCGTCGAGCTGGATGACGTGATAACCGAAGTCGCTCTTTACCGGTGTCGCGGTGAACTTGCCCTTCTCGAGCTGCACCATCGCTTCGGAGAACGGCTTCACGTACATGCCCGGATTGCTCCAGCCGAGTTCGCCGCCACGCTCCTTGGAGCCGGGGTCACGAGACTCCTTGGCAACTTCCTCGAACGCGGTGCCGCCCTGCAGCCGCGCGATGATCGCCTTGGCCTGATCCTCGGTCTCGACCAGCACGTGGCGCGGCTTGTATTCCTTGGCGCCCATGCGCCCCTTGATTGCTTCGTACTCGTTCTTGAGGTCGGCATCGCTGACCGGATTTGCGCGTACGTATTCCTGCAGGTAAGCGCGGATCAGGATCGCCTGGCGAGCCATTTCCATTTGCGCCTTCACGTCGGCCTTCTTGTCCAGTCCCTTCTTGCCGGCCTCCTGGCTCAGCACCTCGCGGCGGATGAGTTCCTCGCGCACGGCGTTGCGCAGTTGATCGCTTTCGGGCGCGCCCTGTGCGCGCTGCTCGTTGAGCATGGCTTCGGCACGCTCGCCGGGGATGGTGATCCCGTTGACCTTGGCGACCGGATCGGCGGCGAGGGCGGGAAGGGCGAGAAAGCCGGCCAGCAAGGTGACGGCAAGACGGCTCGGGAAATGTTTCATGGAGATTCCTTCAATGTCCTTGTGATTCGGCCTCGGTGGCCGTGAGCGCGCGGATGGCGAGCGCATGGATGTCGTGCTTCATCAGGTCGCCAACCGCGTCGTGGATCATACGCTGTCGGAGCACTCTGCTGCAGCCCTCGAAGGCCTCCGACACGATGAAAACGCGGTAATGCCCGCCACCGCTGCGGGCACCGGCATGACCGGCATGAAGCGCGCTGTCGTCGCCGATCTCGAGCGCGGTCGGCGCAAAGCGAACCGCGAGGGCGGAGCGGATCCGTTCGACCGTGTCGCCGCTCACGGCAGCGTCTTCCGGAACGGCCGCACCGTGGTGCGCACGAATACGCCCTGGCGTACGTAGGGGTCGTCACGCAGCCACGCCTCCGCACTCTCCAGCGAGTCGAACTCGGCGACGATCAAGCTGCCGGCAAAGCCTGCCGGACCGGGGTCGGGCGAGTCGATCGCCGGCATCGGGCCGGCGAGCAGCAGGCGGCCCTCGTCGCGCAGCACTTCGAGGCGGGCGACGTGTTGCGCGCGCACCGCCATCCGCGTTTCCAGCGCACCGGGCGCGTCTTCACCGATCAAGGCGTAGTACATCAGTTGTTTTCCTCTTCCATGTGGCGGGACAGATAGAAGCCCTGTGCGAGCACGAAGGCCAGCATCAGCCCCATGCCGCCGAACATCTTGAAATTGACCCAGGTCTCTTCGGTGAAACTGTAGGCGACCCATAGGTTGAGCACGCCCATGCCGATGAAGAACCCTGCCCACGCCAGGTTCAGCCGGCTCCACACGGGATCGGGGAGTTTGACCTGGGCTTCGAGCATCGCACGGATCAGGTTGCGGCCGAGCAGCCAGGCGGAGCCGAGCAGTACCGCGCCGAACATCCAGTACAACACGGTCGGCTTCCACTTGATGAAGGTGGGGTCGTGGAAGAACAGCGTCGCACCGCCAAACACGACGATGATCGCCAGGCTGATCCAAAGCATGGTGTCGACCTTGCGGTGCTTGACCCACACCAGCGCGATCTGCAGGAAGGTGGCAAGGATGGCGACGAGGGTCGCGACCAGGATCGGTGCCTGCGACACCGCGATGCCGTCACCGAGCCAGCCGGCAACGAAGGCATGCGAGGCCTCGGGGTTGGCGCCGCCAATCTTGTAGGCGGCGAAAAAGAGGATGACCGGCAGGAGGTCGAAGAGGAATTTCATGATCTGGGCGATTCGCCAGTTGCGGGACGACGCATTCTATCGTGTTCGCGGCCATCGCCTGCGAGCGGCAGGCACAGCGCGGCACGCAGGCCGCCGTCCGTCCGTGGCAGAAGCTCAAGACGGCCGTGATGGGCCCGCATCACGCGCTCCACGATCGCCAGGCCGAGGCCGGCGCCCTTGGTGTTGCTGCGTGCCTTGTCGAGCCGGGTGAAGGGTTGGCGCATGCGCTCGATCTCGGACTCCGGGATGCCTGGCCCGTGATCGGCGACCTCGATGCGGGCGAGGCCGCCCGCAGTGGAGACCGCGATCTCGAGCGCTTCGTTGGTGCCCGCGTAGCGTAACGCGTTGTCGATCAGGTTGGCGAGGGCGCGCCGGATCGACAGCGCGCGGGCCTGCGCGAACAGGCTTTCGGGCAGATCGAGGCGGATGTCGACGCCACGCAGCCGGTAGGGCTCAGTCACCTCGCGCACCAGCGTGACGAGGTCGATCGCGGCGGTCGGCTCCTGCGCATCGCCACGGCCGAAGTCGAGGAACTGACCGATGATGCGATCCATCTCGTCGATGTCGGCGACCATCGCGGCGACCTCGGGGTCGGGGGCTCCCGACATCTCGATGCCGAGCCGCAGGCGCGCCAGCGGTGTGCGCAGGTCGTGCGAGACGCCGGCGAGGATCAGTGCGCGATCATCATCCATGCGCGCGAGGTTTCCCGCCATCTGGTTGAAAGCGCGCGCGACCAGCGCGATCTCCTGCGGCCCGCTCTCCGGCTGTGGCGGTGGCCTCTCCCCGCTACCCACGATGCGCGCCGCGCGCGCGAGCTGGCGCAGCGGCGCGCTGACCCGTGCGACGATCAGGAAGGCGCCGAGCAGCGCGGCGAGCAGTGCGCCACCGCCCCAGCCGAGCCAGCCGAAATCGTCCGGGTTCTCGATTCGCTCCGGCGGCAGCATCACCCAGTATTCGTCGTGCGCATCGTCAGGGTCGAGGCGAAAGCTGACCCAGAAGCCCTCGAGCGTCTTCCAGCGCGAGGAGAAGCGGGTATGGTCGCCGAGCTGGCGGCGCACATCGGCGGTGAGCAGGCGATTCGGCCGGGTGTCGGCGAGCGGCATCAGCTCGTCGGTGACCTCGGCCGGGTAGATGCGTATGCCTTCGAGTGCGGCGAGATCGATCAGCAGATCCGTCCGGCGAGCGAAATCCGCGTTGGTCAGCGCCGTCCGCGTGAGGTTGACCACCGACACCACCATCTGGGCGACATCGCGCGCACGCGCCGGCTCCTGGAAGTAGCGGAAGATCTGCACCCAGGCACCGAGCGCGACGACGAGGAGCAGCGCCACCAGCAGGAAGGTCTGCCACAGCAGCGTGCTCGGCAACCAGCGACCGCGCGGCCTCGCAGCCGCTGGCGCAGCGTGCGCGGATTGCACCATCGTGCGCGTCAGTCCCGGCCGGCGTTGGCCGCGTCGGCGCCATCGCCGGCGTCATCGGCCGATTTTTGCTCGTCGGGGACGAACACGTAGCCGAATCCCCACACGGTCTGGATGTAGCGCGGTTTGGCCGGATCATCCTCGACCAGCTTGCGCAGGCGCGACACCTGGACGTCGATCGCGCGATCGAACACACCATATTCACGCCCACGCGCGAGCTCCATCAGCTTGTCGCGGGACAAGGGCTGGCGGGGGTGGGTGAGCAGCACCTTGAGGAGCGAGAACTCGCCGGTGGTGAGCTGGATCTCCTCGCCGTCGCGCACCAGCACGCGCGTACCCAGGTTCACCTTGACCCGACCGAAGCTGACGATCTCGTCGTCGGCCGTTGGTGCGCCCGGCAGGGTGTGTGGCTGGCGACGCATCACGGCCTGAATGCGCGCCACCAGTTCGCGTGGATTGAAGGGCTTGGCGACGTAGTCGTCGGCACCCATCTCGAGGCCGACGATGCGGTCGACGTCGTCGCCCTTGGCGGTGAGCATGATGATCGGAATCTGGTTCTCGGACGCGCGCAGCCTGCGACAGATCGCCAGGCCGTCTTCGCCCGGCAGCATCAGGTCGAGCACGATCAGATCGTAGTGCTCGCGGTGCAAGGCGCGGTCCATCGTCGGCGCGTCGCCGACCGCCTTGACCGAAAAGCCCTGTTCCTGCAGGTAGCGGGACAGCAATTCGCGCAGGCGGGCGTCGTCGTCAACCACGAGGATGCGATAGCGATTTTTCTGGTTCATGTAGCGAATGCTAGCGTGAGTTAGCTGGCCATGCCAGCCTCCACGGGCATTGATCGGGGCGGGTACGGGTAACCCTTCGTAAGCCGCGTGCAGCGGGCAATATCGGCTTACAAAGCGTATGGCGGAAGCGCGCTGCAGGCTTCCGGGAGGGGTCGGATTGCCGTAAGGTTCGTTCATTGCCTGATTCGCACTTCCGGAGCCGCTTGGCCGCCGCCGGAGGATGCCGCCCGTCGCCCATGAGATCTGACCTGCTGCTGCCTCGTCCTCCTCGATCGCCGTCGATCGCTGTCCGGCTTTTTGCTTCGCGCACGCTGGCAATGGGCGCGGCGGTCGCGCTGCTTGCGCTCGCTCCGGCCGACGGAATGGCACAGCTCCGCTTCATGGTCGGTGGCGAAGGCCAGGCGCAACGGGCCGACCCCGTCGGTGGCAGCGGTCGGCAGGACTGGCGCAACACCCTCAGCGACCAGCGGGAGGAGCGCGAGGCCGCCCAGGCGCGCCGTCGCATGACGGAGGAAGAGCGCAATGCGCTGCGCCGCGACGTGCGTGATGCGGCACGTGGTGCCTATCGCGACGAAGCGCAGCCTAACAAGCCCCGACGCTGATCGCGACCCCGATGCGTCGCGCGCCTGCCGCGTGCGCCGCGCTGCCGGTAGAATGCTGGCCCCATGAACGTCCTCTCCATCGAAACCGCGACCGAGCACGGCAGCGTCGCGCTGCTGCATGCCGGCGAGCTGCTGGTGCGCCGCGTCCGGGGCGCGGCCAACCATTCCGAAGCCGTGTTGCGCGACCTGATGCAGCTGCTGGCGGAGGCAGGTCTCCCGGTCACTGCGCTGGATGCAGTGGCCTTTGGCGCTGGCCCCGGCGCCTTCACCGGGCTGCGCCTTGCTTGCGGTGTGGCGCAGGGCATCGCCCTTGGCGCGGATCTCGGCGTTGCGGTGGTGGGTAGCCTGCAGGCGCTCGCGCTGCAGACGGGCGCCGCGCGCGTTCTGGCGGCCACCGATGCACGTATGGGCGAGATCTATCACGCCACGTTCATCACCGACGACGGTGTGCCGCAGCCGGTCGGCGAGCCGCGATGCAGCGCGCCGCTGGCGCTCGAACTGCCGCCGGGCGAATGGCTGGCCGTCGGCTCGGCCTTTCGCGTGTGGCCGGAAGAGCTCGAGGTGCGCACCGCCGGCCGGCTTGTCGGGTGCCTGGCCGACCTCCATCCGCGCGCGGAGGAGGTCGCGCGTCTCGGCGCGCGTCTTGCTGCCGGTGGCGAACTGGTCACACCCGAACTCGCCGCGCCGCTCTACGTACGCGACAAGGTCGCCCTGACCACCGCCGAACGCCTGGCGCGCGGAGGCCGCGCCTGATGACCGCGCCCGGCTTTGCGCCAATCGGCGAGGCGGATCTTGACTGGGTGTGCGCGCACGAGACCGAACTCCACCCGCATCCGTGGACGCGCGGCAACTTCGCCGATTCGCTCGCGAGCGGTCACGACCTCTGGATCATGAGCCAGGGCGGGGAGCGCGCGGGCTACGCGGTGGTGATGCATGTGCTCGACGAATCCCATCTGCTTGACCTCGGGATCGTAACTGCGATGCAGGGCAGGGGCCTGGGCGGGCGCTTCCTCGACTGGCTGGCCGATTGCGCGCGGGCGCGGGGGAGCGCTACCTTCTACCTTGAGGTGCGCGCGTCCAATGGCGTGGCCTTGCGCCTTTACGCGCGCTGCGGCTTCGTCGAGATCGGTCGCCGGCGCGGCTATTATCGCGCACGCGATGGCCGCGAGGATGCGATCGTGATGAGGCGGGTGCTGTGATGGCGGCCCGCATGACAACCCGCCGCGATGCGGTGCTGCGCGAGATGGGGCTCGCCCCGGTGTGGCGGCTGCGCGGCGGCCAGGCGGCAGAAGAACCCGAGCGCGCGCCCTTGCCGGCGGCACCGACCTCATTCCCCAGCTTCGCGAGGGACGGCGGCAGGCGAGACTCGTCGCCGATCTCAAGCATATCCCCGCGCTGACGGCCCTCACCCGCACCGCCGGCGGCGGCTGGCGCATTGGCGCCGCGGCCAGTATTCGCTCGCTCGGCGCCAATGCGGAATTTGCCGCTGAACACGCCTCCCTCCTCGCCTCCGCCCGCCTGATCGGCAGTCTGCAGGTACAGTCTCGCGCCAGCCTCGGCGGCAACTTGTGCAACGCCGCGCCCTCCGCCGATGCCGTGCCGTTGCTGTTGGCCGACAAGACCAACCCGGTGGTCGCACTCTGCCTCGCGAGCAGCTATGCCGCGCTCGGCAACATCGACGAGACGCAGAAGATCCTCAAGGACCGCGAGACCGACGCCCCCCAGGCCCTCGCCTGGCTGCGCGCGCTCGACGTCGTGAGTGACGGGGACCGCCTGGCCACGGACCTGCCGAAGATCAACCCGCTGCTCAGCGAAGCTGACCGCAAGTACTTCGACGGCCGCGTGCGCGAACTGCGCCACGAGACCGAAAGTGCGATCGCCTGCTACGACGACGTGCTCAGCCTCGATCCCAACCACAAGCAGGCGCTGTTCCGCCTCGCGGTGAACGTCGACCTGCGCGGCGAAGACGAAGAGGCGCGCGAGCTCTACGAGCGCGCGCTCATGGCCCCGCCCGTCAACGTCGCGTGCGTCGTCAACCTCGGCATCCTCTATGAGGACATGGGCAACTACCGCCGCGCCATGCAGTGCTTCGACCTCGCCCTGCAGGCGAACCCGGAGAACACGCGGGCACGCCTGTATCGCCGCGACGCCGCCGCCGCGCTGAACATGTACTACGACGAGGACCAGGAGCGCCGCGACGACAAGCGCAACAAGCTCCTGCGCACCCCGATCAACGATTTCGAGCTGTCGGTGCGCAGCCGCAACTGCCTCTCGAAGATGAAT
>JBEOKH010000013.1:0-4250 GCA_040275625.1 Thauera sp.
CTTCGACGCGTTGCCGACATCCGCGAGCGCAAGCGCCTTCACACCGACTTTCGCAGGGTCGAACATGAACTTCGGCGTCATGGTCTTGCGGTCGACGTTCCAGCTGAACGGGCCCTTGCCGGCGTCGACGAGGCGATAGTCGAGCACGTAGCCATCGTCGGCCATGCCCACCGGATTGCTGCGATGACCGCGCCACTGCATCAGCTCGACAAAGGCACCCGCTTCCTTGAGGCGGGCGATCTCCTCCGGCGCGCGGGTCTTGTCCCAGCTCGCCGCCTCGTCCGTGCGCGTGGCCGGCAGATACTTGCGCACGTCGCTTTCCTTGTGCGTCTGGCCGATCAGCGGATGGGCCTGGACCTGCTCCTTGGTCGGCTCTCCGGGCATGTCGCGCATCCCGGTGTGGCAGGTCAGCCAGCAGCCCTGGTTGGCGAACATCGGCACCTTGCCGTCGTCGATCATCACCGACAGGCGATCCTCGTAGAGCGGAGGCTGGGCGCCGCTGCGCACCGCCTCCTTCGAGCGCGGCCCGCCGATGAAGACCCACTTCTCGCCGTCGTACATCATGTAGTCGTGCATCTGCCCGGCCCGCGCCATCTGCGTCTTCCACTGGAAGCGCAGGTACAGGTTGGCGTCGTCATGGGCGGCCTGGACCTGGAGCGCGACCGCGCCGAGCTTGCCGGCGATCGGGACCGGTTCGTGTCGCCCGCCCTTGACGAGGGTGGCGCCGAGTTCGGCCTCCTCGCCCTCGTGGCAGGACAGACAGGCTTCGCCCGCCTTGACCTTGGCATTGGCACGCTTGTGCTCCGGGCTGCGCAGCCAGCCGTAATCGACCTGCCCGGGATAGAACAGCGTCACCGTCTGCACCGGGATGGCCGCCCAGTCAGCGGGAGCCGCGGCGAAGGCCGGTGTCGCTGCAGCAGCCACACAAGCGGCGAATGCTGCGGCGCCGGAAGCACTCCATGTCGATGTAGTCATCATTTCTCTCCGTCTGATCCGGGGACAAACATGCGCGGAGGCTGCCGGGCGCTGGCGATTGCAGCGCTGCCGTGCCCGGCTGCACAAGGGTCTCCAGGCTAGCCGGAAAAAAACTGAAGCGGCCGGGTGGAGGCCCTCTTGTTACCACGAACGGCACGTGCACGATAGACCGTAGACCGGCACCCGGCCCTTCCACCTCCCCGCTCCCCGGGGGCGGTCATTCCTCACTCGAGGTTCTGCACCTGCTCGCGCATCTGCTCGATCAGCACCTTCATCTCCATCGCGATGGCGGTGATATCGGTCGCGGGCGACTTGGAGGCGAGCGTGTTGGCCTCGCGGTTGAGCTCCTGCATCAGGAAGTCGAGCCGCTTGCCGGCAGCACCACCGCTCTTCAGGATGCGCTCGACCTCGTCGAGGTGGGTGGCGAGGCGGGTGAGCTCCTCGTCCACGTCGATGCGCTGGGCGTAGAGTGCGACCTCCTGGCGGATGCGGTCCTCGTCCAGGCTGGCGACCGCGTCGCGCAGCTTGGCGGTGAGGCGCTCCTGGTACTCGACGACCACCGCCGGCATGCGCGGCGTGGCCTGCGCGACCAGCTCGCGCATGCGCAGCACACGCTCGCGGATCATGTCGGCGAGCTTCTCGCCCTCGCGGCGGCGGGTGGCGACCAGCTCGTCGAGCGCGGCGTTGGCGAGCTCGACGATCGCCGGCAGCATCTCGTCGAAGCCGAGGCTGTCGTCGGCGAGCATGCCGGGCCAGCGCAGCAGTTCGCTGACGCCGAGCGGCGCGGCGTCCGGGAAGCGGGCGCGCAGCATGTCCTGCGCCGCGGCGAGCTGGTCGAGCAGCGCACCGTTGAGCGCCATGCTGCGCGGCGCACCATGGCCGGACTGCAGGTTGAGCCGGCACTCGACCTTGCCGCGCCCCAGCCGTGCGGAGATGCGTTCGCGGATCGCGGGCTCGGCGGCGCGCAGGTCGTCGACGATGCGAAAACCGAGGTCGAGATAGCGTGAGTTGACGCTGCGCAGTTCGAGGTGAAGGCTGACACCACCCAGGTCGCGCGTCTGTACCGCGAAACCTGTCATGCTCTGGACCATTGGGCGCTCCGGGGATTGCGCCCGATCGATTAGACTGGGCGCCTGTATCAGGATTGAAACCGCGAAAACCGGGATTCTAGCGCCCACGAAGATGCCGCCTCAAGCCAACTGCGCGCTGCCACAAGGGTTTCAGCTCGATCAGTACCGCATCGAGCGGCAACTGTCGCTTGGCGGTTTCTCGATCGTCTACCTCGCCAACGATGCCCACGGCATGCCGGTGGCGATCAAGGAATACCTGCCCAATTCACTCGCCCTGCGCAAGGAAGGTGAGACCGAGCCGCAGGTCACCGATGAGCACCGCCTCGCCTTCCGCTATGGCATGAAGTGCTTCTTCGAGGAGGGACGCGCGCTCGCCAAGCTGATGCATCCGAACGTGGTACGGGTGTTGAACTTCTTCCGCGCCAACGGCACGGTCTACATGGTCATGCAGTTCGAGCGCGGGCGCACGCTGCACGACTACATCCGCAAGCACCGCGGCGAGGTCAAGGAGGTGCTGATCCGCGCGGTGTTCGCGCGCATGCTCAACGGCTTGCGCGAGGTGCATTCGCACAAGCTGCTGCACCTCGACATCAAGCCGGCCAACATCTACCTGCGCAGCGACGGCACGCCGGTGCTGCTCGACTTTGGCGCCGCGCGCCAGACCCTGGTGAGCGAGCAGCCGGTGCTCAAGCCGATGTACACCCCCGGCTACGCCGCCCCGGAGCAATACGAGCGTCGCGACCAGCTCGGGCCGTGGACCGACATCTACAGCGTGGGCGCCAGCCTGCATGCCTGCATCACCGGCAGCCCGCCGCCGCGCGCCGACGAGCGCCTGCGCGAAGACATCCTGCAGCCGCTGGCCCGGACCCAGGCCGGGCGCTACAGCAGGCAACTGCTCGAGCTCACCGACTGGTGCCTGCACCTCGACCCTCATCAGCGCCCGCCGAGCGTGTATGCGCTGCAAAAGGCGCTGCTCCAGCGCGAGCATGCCGCCGAGCGTCCCGAACACTGGTTCGCGGACCTCGGCACCCGGCTGA
This sequence comes from Thauera sp., assembly GCA_040275625.1. Lineage (GTDB taxonomy): Bacteria > Pseudomonadota > Gammaproteobacteria > Burkholderiales > Rhodocyclaceae > Thauera. Next base: position 3,083 of record JBEOKH010000013.1, read on the forward strand.
AATCCTTCATCGGCCGCGGCTGACGAGAGGCAACCATGCGTTTCACCATTTACCAGGAAAGCCGCATCGGCAAGCGGCGCAGCAACCAGGACCGCATCGCGCACTGTTACTCGCGCGACGCGTTGCTGATGATCGTCGCCGACGGCATGGGCGGCCACCTGCACGGGGAGGTCGCCGCGCAGATCGCCGTGCAGCGCATGACCGAACAATTCCAGCGCGAGGCGCGGCCCACGCTGCCCGACCCCCCGCTCTTCCTGTCGCGCGCGCTCGACAGCGCCCACCATGCGATCCTCGACGACGCGCTCGACCGCCAGTTTCCCGAAGCGCCGCGCACCACCCTCGTCGCCTGCGTGGTGCAGCGCGGTGCGGCGTTCTGGGCGCACGCGGGCGACTCCCGGCTCTACCTGCTGCGGCGCGGTCACCTGGTCACGCGCACACGCGACCATTCGCGCACCCAGCTGATGATCGATCAGGGCCTGCTGCTGCCCGAGGACGCCCACCACCACCCGGGCCGCAACCGCATCTATTCCTGCCTTGGCGGCAACTACACGCCGCAGGTGGAGTATTCTCCGCGCACCCCGCTGCGCGACGGCGACCTGCTCGCGCTCTGTTCCGACGGCGTCTGGGGCGCGACCGATGACGACGGTCTCGTCGCCAACCTGTCTGCCGGCGTGCTCAGCCAGGCGGTGCCACGGGTGATGGATCTCGCCGAGCGCAACGCCGGCCAGAGCGCCGACAACCTGTCGATGGTGGCAATGTGCTGGCACGACGAGAACGCGGTCGGTGCGGCGAGCGCCGAGTCGATCTCCACCCGCACCATGGACCTCGACGGCTTCGAATCGCGCCTCGACCTCTCGGGCACGGGAAGCGGCGCCGGCGGCGACCTCGACGAGGACGACATCGAGCGCGCGATCCGCGAGATCAACGCCGCCATCAATAAATTCGACACCCAACGATAGGACCCGACATGCGACCCAGCCAGCGCCTGCCCGACGAACTCCGCCCCATCCGCCTCACCCGCGGCTTCACCTGCCACGCCGAAGGATCGGTGCTGGTCGAATTCGGCGCCACCCGCGTGCTGTGCACCGCCAGCGTCGAAGAGACCGTGCCCGGCTTCCTGCGTGGCAAGGGCCAGGGCTGGCTCACCGCCGAGTACGGCATGCTGCCG
>JBEOKH010000014.1:0-3503 GCA_040275625.1 Thauera sp.
AAGAAGGGTGGTGTGGGCACCTGGGGCAAGGTCCCGATGCCGCCCAACCCGCAGGTGAACGACGCCGACGCCAAGACGCTGGTGGACTGGATCCTGTCGCTCAAGTAATGCCGCAGCCCGCGCCCGCATCCGCGGGCTCGCATGCATGAAGGCCGGCGCAAGCCGGCCTTGTCACATCTGCAGGCCGGCGGCGTGGAACAGGCGCTCGGGCTGGCGCAGCCAGACCAGCGCCTCGTCGGCGGGAGCCAGACGGGCGAACAGGTAGCCCTGCATCACCTCGCAGCCGAGCGCGCGCAGGGCGTCAGCCTGTTCGGCGTTCTCGACCCCCTCCGCGACCAGGTCAAGCTCGAAGCCGCGCGCGATGCCGGTGATCGCCGAGATGATCGGGTTGGTCATCGGTCCTTCGAGATCGCGCACGAAGCTGCGGTCGATCTTGAGCGTGCTGACCGGAAATTTCTGCAGATAGGCGAGCGCCGAGTAACCGGTGCCGAAGTCGTCGATCGCCACGCTGATGCCGGCGGCGCGCAGCGCGCGCACCTTGGCGGCGACGTCCGCGGTGTCGTTCATCATCAGGCTCTCGGTGATCTCCACCTCGATGCAATCGGATGTGATGCCGTGGCGGAACAGGCTGGCGTTGATCGTGGCGACCACGTCACCGCGCTGGAAGTCGCAGGCCGAGAGGTTCACCGACACCCGTGGCGTCGCCAGGCCGCCTGCCTGCCAGCTCGCGAGTTGTGCGCAGGCGGTCTCGATCACCCAGTTGCTGATCTCGCCGATCAGGCCGACCTCTTCGGCGACCTGGATGAAGGTGGTCGGCGGGATCGCCCCGATCGTCGGGTGGTTCCAGCGCAGCAAGGCCTCGAGGCCGACGATGCGGTGCGTCGCCATGCTCACTTGTGGCTGATAGTAGAGCTCGAGCTCGTGGCGCGCGACGGCGCTGCGCAGGTCGTTCTCGAGCGCGATGCGGTCGCGGTGGCGGGCGTTGAGATCGGGATCGAAGAAGCGGAAGGCGTTCTTGCCCGAGCGCTTGACCTGGTACATCGCCGCGTCGGCGTGGCGGGTGAGATCTTCGGCTGTCGTGCCGTCGCGCGGAAAGAGCGCAATGCCGATGCTGACCGTGGCGCGGAACTCGCCCTGGCTGAGCGCGACCGGGGTGGCGAGCGCGTCGAGCACCTTGCGCGCGATGACTTCGGCGTCCTCGGGCTGGTTGATGTCGGGCAGCAGCACGGTGAATTCGTCGCCACCGAGGCGGGCGAGGGTGTCGCCGCGGCGCAGCGTGGTCGATAGCCGGTTGGCAATCGCGCGCAGCAGCAGGTCGCCCTCGGCGTGGCCGAAGGTGTCATTGACCAGCTTGAAGCGGTCGAGGTCGATGAACATCACCGCGAGTGCGCCCGTGCGGCGCTGGGCCTGGGCGATCGCCAGTTCGAGGCGGTCCTTGAAGAGTACCCGGTTGGGGAGGTGGGTGAGCTGGTCGTGATAGGCCTGGAAGGAGATGATCTCCTCGGCGCGCTTGCGCTCGGAGATGTCGCGTGCGACGCCGTAGAGGCCGATCACGCGGCGGTCGTCCTGCTGGGTGACCATGGGGATGCCGGTCAGTGACACGGTGACGCTGCCGCCTTCGCCGCCCTCGCGCCGGCAGCGCAGGCGCAGCTCGACGTTGAAGCTCTCGCCCGGAAGGCTGCTCGGCTGGCTGAGCAGGGTGTCGATGCGGTCGATGTCTTCCGGCATCACCAGGGTGGTGAACGGGCGCTTGATCAGCGCGCTGCGCTCGTAGCCGAGCAGCGCCCGCACGCGCGGATTGATGTAGGTGAAGCGGCCGCTGCCGTCGAGCGTGAAGATCATGTCGGGCGAACTCTCCACCAGGTAGCGGTGCAGGCGTTCGGAGTCCTTCAGGCGCTGGCTCATCAGCGTGTTGGCGCGTTCGAGCGCACCCTTGTGCAGGGCGCCATCGACCGCGCGCTGCAGCTGTGCGACGTGATAAGGCTTGCGCACGTAGTCGTCGGCGCCGCCGCGCAGCGCGCCGATCGCGGCGTCGATCGCGTCCTCGCCGCTGATGATGATCACCGCCTCGTCGCGCTGGTGGTCGGACAACCAGTCGAGCAGGGCGAGGCCGTTCGCGTCCGGCAGCCGGTAGTCGAGCAGGATCAGCGCGTAGTGCTGACATTCGAGCCGCTCGATCGCCTCACCGATGCTGCCGCACTCGTCGAACACACGTCCCGGACGTGCGAGCACGTGCGGAAAGGTGCGCCGCAGCGGGGGGTCGTCGTCGACGATCAGGATGCGGAGGGTGCCGGCGTCTTCGCCGGCACTGCCGTCGATCCGTGGCCGGAACGCGTTCTCGGTCGGTGTGACCATGGCTCCCGGTGGCTGCGGTGAGGAGGGTTTGTCTGCGCGCATGATGCAACACTCAGGCGCTTTGTTCCAGCGGAACAAAGATCTGGAAGCTGGTGCCGGCGCCAGTCTGGGTGCGGCAGAGCAGGGTTCCGCCCCATTGGGCAAGGATCTCGCGCACTACCGACAGGCCCAGGCCCTGATGCTCGGCGCCTTTGCCGCTGGGGCGCGGCGTGAGCGGATCCTGCGCGCGTTCGACCGGCAGGCCGGGACCGTTGTCCACGAAGCGGATCTCGAGGCAGTTGCGACCGTCGACGTTGACCAGCGGCAGCACCGAGACCACCAGGCGCTGTCCGGGCTGCAGGGCCTCCGAGGCGTTACGCAACAGGTTCAACAGCACCTGCTTGAGTGCCGAGGCGGGAATGGCCGCTGCCGGTACATCACGCGCGGCGCGCAGCTCGAGCTGGATCTGGCGGCTGCCGAAGAGCGGTTCGCCGTACAGCGTGCGCATGTCGAGGAGCAGCTCCGGGACCCGGCACGAGCGCGTCTCGCCGCTCGCGACCGGCAGGTCCGCGGCGCTGCGCAGCAGGTTGTCGATGCGGTCGAGTTCGGCGTTGAGCAGGCTCATCTCGTCCTGCAGCGTGGTGTCGCCCAGGCGCTCCTGGGCGAGCATGCCGATCCGGCTCTTGAGTACGGTGAGCGGATTGCTCGCCTCATGGGCGATCTTGCGCACGTGATCGCGGAAGCGACGCTGCAGGCTCGCCTCGCGCTCGGCGATCGCGTCGCACTGGCGGGCATGGCTGCGCAGCGCGCGCGCCGCGGCGCCGAGCAGCGCGGCGTAGCGCCAGCGCAGCTCGCTGTCGAGGGCCAGGGGGGACGCGGTGGCGATCAGCGCCACCGTGGTGTCAGTCGCGCTGCCCAGCGGAATCACGTGGAAGCCGGGCTGGCCGAGCCAGCGCGCGACCTGCCAGTCAGCGACGCTGCGCCCGGGGCGCGCGTGCTCGTCGAAGTACGAGGTGGCCTGTTCGCTGCGCGCGCCGAGGGCGATGCAGCTCGCCTCGTCGTCCAGGCGCAGGCGCAACTCGCCGATCAACTGGCTGGCGCTGCCGCCGGCGCTGTCGAGCATCCGCTGCAGCCGTCCGTCCTCGCCGCAGCCGAGCAGCACCGGTGGG
>JBEOKH010000015.1:0-2890 GCA_040275625.1 Thauera sp.
ATCGCCATGGCGCTTCGAAAGGAAACACAGCGTGCCGTTCCAGGATGCCGATACGCCCCCCAGGGTCCTCGCCCACGTCATCGACGGCGTCGGCGTGCTCACCCTCAACCGCCCGGCGGTGCTCAACGCGCTCGACCTCGCCACCGTGCGCGCGCTCACGCGTCAGCTCACCGGGTGGGCAAGCGACCCCGCGATCCGCGCGGTGCTGCTGCGAGGCAGCGGCGAGCGCGCGTTCTGCGCCGGTGGCGACGTGCGCGCGCTGTACCACCTGCAGCGTGAGGGCGCGCCTGAGCTGGCGCGCTACTTCGACGAGGAATACGCGCTCGACTGCATGATCCACCGCTATCCCAAGCCCACCATCGCGCTGATGGACGGCGTGGTGATGGGCGGCGGCATGGGGATCTCGCAGGGTTGCACCCACCGCCTGGTCACCGAGCGCACCCGCATGGCGATGCCCGAGACGGCGATCGGCCTGTTCCCGGATGTCGGCGCCAGCTACTTCCTGTCCCGCCTGCCGCCGGCCCTGGGCGCCTGGATCGGCGTGGTCGGCGACACCCTCAGCGGTGCCGACGCGGTAGTGAGCGGCCTGGCTGATCGCCTGCTGCCGAGCGCCTTCCTTGCCGACCTGCCGGCGCTGATCGCCGCCGTTGACGCCGGCGCCTGGCCGTCGGCGCCCATGCACACCACCCTCCCGACCCTGCTCACCGCGCCGGTGCTCGCAGCGGTCGGGCACCACTTCGGCCAGCCCGGCGTGGGCGAAATCCTCGCCTCGCTCGCCGGCGAGACCGACCCGGCGCTGCGGCCCTGGGTGACGCGCACCCTCGCCCTGCTGGCGCAGCGCTCGCCGCTGATGCTGCGCGTGACCTTCGCGCAGTTGCAGCGCGGCCGCCACCTTGACCTGGAGGCCTGCTTCCGCATGGAGCGGACGATGATGGTGCACAGCTTCGCGCACGGCGACACCATGGAAGGCATCCGCGCGCTGCTGATCGACAAGGACCGGGCGCCGCGCTGGCGCCATCGCTCGGTGGATGAGGTCGGACAGGAGGAGGTCGAGGCGTTCTTCGGCTGAACGGGGCGATGCGCCCCGGCCCCGTGGCATCCCCTGTAGGCGCGGCGGCAGCCGCGAACCCCCGCACAACCACATCCCGCACGACCGCACGACCGCCTCCCGCGCCACCGCAGCCGGGCGCTCGCCACGTCCGATCACCCCGCCGCCTGTCTCAGCGCTCCGCCGGCACGCTGCGCTCCAGCTTCCCCACTTCGAAGCCGCGCGCCGCCAGTCGCTCGACCAGGCGCTGATACGCCTGCGCGCCGACCGTGGGGGTGCGCGACAGCACCCACAGGTATTCCCGGCGCGGCTCGCTCACCGCCACCAGGCGGTATTCCGGGTCGAGGTCGATCACCCAGTAGTCGCCCCACACCATCGGCAGGAAGGACAGCCACGCCGGGGCAAAGCGCACCTCGAGGCGGGGCGAGTCGGCCGCGCCGAGCTGGCGGGCTTCGCCGACGGCCTCCGACAGCGTGCCGTCAGCCGCGCGGCAGCGATTGATGACCTGGATGCGGCCGTTGGGCAGCAGGCTGTAGTCGGCGCGGGTGTCGCTGGCGCATTTCTTCTGGAACCAGTTGGGGAACTTGGCGATTTCGTGCCAGGTGCCCATGTAGCGCGGCACATCGAGCGCAGCGATCGGTTGCAGGGCGTCGGCCGCAGCGTGGGCGGGCGGGCTGGCGAGGCCGCCCTGGAGGCCGAGGGCGAGCAGCGCGAGGGCGAGTGGGCGTTTGATTGTCATGAGGTCTCCGGAGGGATTGAGCGTGCCTTACACATCCTCGGCGTCGCGCCCTGCAGTGTGGGCGCGGCTGGCGCGCAGGTCGCGATACACCGCGGCGCGCATGATCAGCATCGACACCACCGGCGCGGTCATCAGCACGAAGAGCGCAATCAGCACTTCGTGGATCACCAGGCGCGCCTGGGTGACCGAGAAGTACACCATCGACGCCACCAGGATGCAGCCGGCGCCGAGGGTGATGGTGATCGCCGGGCCGTGGATGCGCTGGTAGAAGCTTTGCAGGCGCAGCATGCCGAGCGTGCCGAGCACGGTGATGAGGCCGCCGAGCACGAGCAGGAAGGCGACCGGGAGGGCGGCCCACCAGGGCAGGGTCTCGGCGCCGCTCATTCGATCACCTCGCCGCGCATCAGGAACTTGGCGAGCGCGATCGTCGACACGAAGCCGAGGAGCGCGATGATGAGCGCGGCCTCAAAGTAGATCTGGCTGCCGTGGCGGATGCCGAGCATCAGCATCAGGAGCATGGTGCACATCCACAGCGTGTCGAGCGCCAGCACGCGGTCCTGCGCGCTCGGGCCGATCATCAGGCGCAGGGCGCACAGGATCATGGCGATCACCACGCACGCAAGTGCGAACAGGATCGCTGCGGAGAGCAGCGTCGCGGTCGTCATGCCGGGTCTCCTTCGGGTGGGGTTGCGGGGGCCTCGAATACCTCGATGATCGGTTGCTCGTAGCGCGTCTTGATGGTGTCGATCCACCATGCCTCGTCGTGCAGGTCGAAGACGTGCAGCAGCAGCTCGTGCTTGTCGGGGAGGATCTCGACCCACACCGTGCCCGGCGTCGAGTTGATCAGGCACGACAGCAGGGCCAGCCCGTGCGGGCTCTTCAGCGCGAGCGGCACGCGGATGAAGCGCGAGTTCACGTCGGCCGAACGGCGCAGCACGATGATCTGGGCCACGTTGAAGCAGGAGCGCACGATCTCGATCGCCGAGAACCCCAGCAGGCGCAGCAGCGCGCGCGGGCGGCGCAGGCGGGCGTGGCCGTGGGGCTGTAGCGGGCGGGCGAGCAGCGGTGCGACGATGGCGAGCACGCCGCCGAGCTTGTCCGGG
>JBEOKH010000016.1:0-1754 GCA_040275625.1 Thauera sp.
CGTTGTCGACCGCGATGTCGAAGAAGCCCTGGATCTGGTCGGCGTGCAGGTCCATCGTGAGCAGGCGCTGGACGCCCACCGCCTGCAGCATGTTGGCGACGACCTTGGCGGTGATCGGCACCCGCGCCGAGCGCGGGCGGCGGTCCTGGCGGGCATAGCCGAAGTAGGGGATGGCGGCGGTGATGCGGCCGGCAGAGGCGCGCTTCAAGGCGTCGACCAGCACCAGCAGTTCCATCAGGTTGTCGTTGGTCGGCGAGCAGGTGGGCTGCAGGACGAAGACGTCCTTGCCACGCACGTTCTCGAGCAGCTCGACGTTGACCTCGCCGTCCGAAAAGCGGCCGACGGTGGCCGAGCCGAGGGAGATCCCCAGACGTCGCGTCACGTCGGCGCCAAGTTTCGGGTTGGCGTTGCCGGTGAAGACCATCAGGCTGCCGTGGGGCATTTCTGCTACTCCGAGTGCCGTAAGAAACGACGCGCTAATATTCGGCGCGTAAAAACGACTCGGGCAGACCCGTGGTCTGCCCGTCGTTGTATGGCTGGGGAGGAAGGATTCGAACCCTCGAATGCCGGAATCAAAATCCGGTGCCTTAACCGACTTGGCGACTCCCCAAGAAACCTGTCTTCGCCCGTAATGCAGATCGTCTGACGAAGCGGGCGCTATTGTAACCACTCGTAAAGCGGATGGCGAGTCAGACTCTGCACTGTCCATGCTTTCCAGCGTGGCGGACAACTTTTCGCGATGCGGTCGGCCTCGGCTTCCGAGGAAACTTCCGCAAACACGCAGGCGCCCGAGCCTGTCATCATGGCCGGCGCATGTGCATCCAGCCATTCGATCGCACTTTGCACCTCCGGATAACGCCTGCACGCAACTGCTTGCAGGTCGTTTCGCGTGGTGCTTGTTGCGAAGTCCGCCATTTTGATGAGGGGCGTATTCCGCGTCAAGTCCTTGGCGGAAAAAATTTCTGCGGTCGGGACCGAGACCCCGGGCGAGACCACCACGTACCAGGCTGCCGGCAACTCGAGCGCCTGCAGTGTCTCGCCCACGCCTTCGGCGAAGGCGTCGCGACCGAAGACGAACACCGGTACGTCGGCGCCGAGCTGGAGGCCGAGCGCCTGCAGCGCGGTGCGCGACAGCCCGGTGCCCCAAAGCCGGTTGAGCGCGATCAGCGTGGTCGCGGCATCCGAGCTGCCGCCGCCGATCCCGCCGCCCATCGGCAGCACCTTGTGTACCGTGATGTCGGCGCCCAGCTCAGTGCCGGTGTGCGCCTGCAACAGGCGCGCGGCGCGCACGACCAGGTCGTCGGCTTCGGCGACGCCCGGCACGTCGTTCACGCGGCGGATGCGGCGATCGGGGGGCAGCGCGAAGTCGAGCGTGTCGCCCCAGTCGAGCAGGCGGAACGCGGTCTGCAGCAGGTGGTAGCCGTCGGCGCGGCGGCCGACGACGTGAAGGAAGAGATTCAGCTTGGCCGGCGCCGGGCAGGCGAGGAGCCGTGCCGGGTCGCTGCAGTCCGGGGTGGGCAGGGTGTTCAGGGCTGCGTGGTCCATGAATCGATGATCAGGCGTAAGCGGGCATCGCCGCGCGAGATGTCGAGGCGCTGCGGCAGCGCCGCGGCAGTGTCGTCGGCGTAGCCGAGGTAGTCGATGCGCCAGCCCTGGTCGATGACCAGCTGCGGGCGGCCGGAACTGTCGCGCGTACGCACCTCCGCATCCGCGTCGGGCGCGGCCTGCACCCAGCGTGGCAGGCGGGGGGCGGG
>JBEOKH010000017.1:0-2993 GCA_040275625.1 Thauera sp.
CGACGCTCTTCCGATCTCCTCCGGGCCCCATTCCACCTCCGGGCCCCATTCCACCTCCGGACCCCATTCCACCGCCAGGACCCATTCCGCCTCCGGGTCCCATTCCGCCTCCGGGTCCCATTCCGCCTCCGGGTCCCATTCCACCGCCCTGGCCTTTACCGCCACCGCCCGGTCCCATCCCGCCCCGCATCGGCGGCGCCTCGGGCAGTGTGATGCCGCGCTCGCGGGCGCGCTCGAGCATCTGCTCGTGATGCTGGGCGCGCACCTGCTCGCGCTCCTGCTGCGTCGCGGCGGCGCTCATCTTGCTGCGATGCTCGTTGCGCTCCTGCTCGGTCATCACCTGCGAACCGAAGATCGGCGCATCGTCGGCGCCAGGCGCCGCTGCCGGCTGCTGGGCGAAGGTGAGGCCTGCGAACAGGCCCCCCATGGCCGTCCCGATCAGATTGCGTGCTTTCATGGTCTTCTCCTTCACGACAGTGAACACGGTTCGCTGCGACCCGGCGGGTCGCGGCGCATTTGCTGTGGATCCGGTTTCAATCTAGCCCTCCCGGCACGGGGTATCTGTACCGGTGTGTATCGCTGCCCGCTCGGGCGCGGCACGCGCTGCAGCGGCGCCTTGCCGTTCGCAACTGCCGCAGATCCTCATTTCAGGCCCCCTGCAGGCGCGCCCGCGCGAACGCGACCCCGGCCCCGAGCAGCTCGCCCGGACCGTAGCGGTGACGCATGTTGCAGCGGTCGCACAAGGCCGGAATCGCCGCCAGGCGCTCGCGGCGGCGCAGCACGGCGGCCACCGTGTCCGCGGCGACATGGCCGACCGGATGGTGGTGCCCAACATCGTTGTAGCAGTACAGATAGTCTCCGCTCGCGGCGACGAAGAGATCGACGTTGCGTGGAATGCAGCCGAAGCGGTTGCGTCGCCACTGACGGAAGATCTCGGCCGCGCTCGGGACGAAGTCCATCTCCTGCGAGCGCAGCCGGTGCACACGGATCATCTGCCGCAGCGCGGTGCTCGCCAGCCGATGGGCCTCGAGCTGGCCGCCGCGGTTGTACAGGGTGGGCGACATCGTCAGATGCTCGATCCCCTGCGCGCGCAGCCAGGCAATGGTGTCGGGCAGCGTCGGCAGGCATTCGGCCATCGGCGTGAGGCTGATCGCGAGCCGGGTCCGGCGCAGGATGCGGCTCGCCGCCTGCAGGTTCTCCATGACCCGGCGCTGGTCGAGATTGACGTGCACGCGCGCATAGACGTCCGCATCGACGCTGGAGAACGACACGATCAGCACCTCGATCGCACCGTCGAGGTGGCGCAGGCGCTCGGCGTCGAGCAGATGGCCATTGCTCACCATGTCGAAACGCACCGGATGCGTGCGCAGCTCGTCAATGAAGTCGAAGAAGCGTGGATGCGTCGTCGGCTCGCCGTAGCCGGCCAGCACGACACGGAAGACCTCGTCGGTCGACAGGCGGGCGAGCACCTGTCGCCAGGTCGCCGTGCTCATCCGTTGCGGCCGCTCGATCGCGTCGCGCGGGCACATCGCGCACGCGGCATTGCACTTGCTGGTCCATTCGACGTTGGCGGCGATGCGGTAGGGGATCTTCATCGGGCGCCTGCTAGTCGGCGGACGGCGCAACGAGCGCCGGGACGTGCTGGGCGCAGTTGGGCACGACCTCTTCGACATCGACCCGCACCGCGCGCTGCCGCCCGGGAAACAGTTGCGCCGCAGCCTCGCCTTCGAGCAGCGTCGCGCGGCCATTGACGCGCAGGCGCGCACCGTCGGCGAAATCGACGAACAGGCAGCCGACCTGCGGGTTCTGCTGCAGGTTGCCAAGGCTCATGAAGGCGCCGTTGCCGTCGAAATCCGGAAACGCGAAGCTGCGCGCGTCGAGGATGCGCACGAGGCCAGGGCCGCCGCCCTTGAAGGAGCAGTCACAGCGCCCGGCGGCATCGCTGGTGGCAAGGAAGAAAAATGGCGCCGCCGCGATGCGGGCGTGCAGCGCGTGCGGAATGTGGTCCCACAACAGGCGCTGGCGGCGCTCTGCGTCCCACAAGGGCGCACTGCCCCAGCGCTGCTGCAGCGCACGCTCTCCGGCATGGAAATGTTCGTCTGCTGGCATGATCTTTCCGACTCCCGTGGTTCGAGGCGGGTGTTGACCGCTGCCGCAAGAGCGGCTGGCGCGCACCCGACAAGCCCTCCGAGATGGAGGGTGAAGCCGCAGCGTAGGGGCTCCTGCTTAAGCCCTGCTTAAGCGCTGCTTGCGCGGGCGCCGTCGCGCGGCAGTTCCACGCGCAGCTCCAGCCCGCCGAGCGGACCGTCGTCGAGCGCGATCGTGCCGCCATGCAGCTCGACAATGCGGGCCACGATCGACAGGCCAAGCCCTGCCCCCTCCCCGCCACCGGCGCGAAAGAAGCGTTCGAACACCTTCTCGCGCAAGGCCGGCGGCACGCCCGCGCCGCTGTCCTGCACGCGCAGCACCAGAGTGGCGGGAGAAGCGTCGAGCAGCACGCGGATGCAGCCGTCCGGCGGGGTGTGGCGGACCGCGTTGCTCACCAGGTTCTGCAGCAGGATGCCGAGGCTGCCGGCATCGCCGAGCAGGTGGTGATCGGCACGCTCGTCGGCCTCGAGCGCGAGATCCTGGCCGTGCTCGAGCGCAAGCGGCGTCAGCTCGGCGAGTTCGCCGCGGGCGAGCGCCAGCAGGTCGGTGCGCTGCATGCACGGACGGCTCGCCGCCGGCTCGAGGCGGGCCAGGGTCAACAATTGCGCGACCACCCGCGTCGCCCGCTCGATGCCGGTCTCGAGCTGGCGCAGCGCCGCCTCGCGATCGGCCGGATCGGGCGCCTGCTGCGCGTTCTGGGCGTGAATGCGGAGCACCGCCAGCGGTGTGCGCAGCTCGTGTGCCGCATAGGCGAGGAAGCGGCGCTCGCGCTCGAGCAAGGCGGTCACCTGCAGCAGCAGGCGGTCGAGCGCGGCCACCAGCGGCTCGAGTTCCTGCGGCACGTC
>JBEOKH010000018.1:0-4698 GCA_040275625.1 Thauera sp.
CCATGGCCATGTCTCGGCCGAGCGTGCGCTCTCCGGCCCGGGGCTCGTCGCGCTGCACGATGCGCTGCGTGTACTCGCCGGCGTCCCCGCGATCGCGCTGACCCCGGCGCAGGTCAGCGCACGCGCGCTGGGCGCAAGCTGTCCGTTCTGCGTCGAAGCGGTGGCGCTCTTCTGTGCGCTGCTCGGCACGGTGGCCGGCGATCTCGCCCTCACGCTCGGCGCGCGCGGGGGTGTGTACATCGGCGGTGGCATCGTGCCGAAGCTGGGGGATTTCTTCGTGCGCTCTGCGTTTCGTGAGCGTTTCGTCGCCAAGGGGCGCTTCCGTCCGTGGCTGGAGCGGGTGCCGACGCGGGTGATCGTCGCGCCCCATGCGGCGCTCATCGGCGCTTCGGCCGCACTCGATGCGGTGATCGAGGTGGGGGTCAGCGCCCGGATGGCGTGACTGCTCAGGGTTGGTGCGTGTGACGGCTGCGACCGCAGTTGGGGTGTGGGTGTGCAGACGGTAATTCGCGGCTTCCGCCGCTCCTGCAGAGACCGGGACGCTTGCAGGGTTCTGCAGCGACCCGGCACAGCACCGGTTTCACGGGCGCCCCGGAATGGTGCCGGTTTGACGCGCGACCGGGAACGGCGCCGGTTTTTGCAGGAGCGGCGGGAGCCGCGAACGTTTGCCCTGCCTGCGCTGAAATTGCCCGACTCGATCCCCCTCGCCGCCGGATTCGTTGCAGCGCAACAGGGGCGAAAGTTTTATGCTTGTGCCGTGGCGCCAATTCGCGGCAATGCAGCGACGATCATCCGGCGCTCGAACCAGAGAGGCGCCTATGCGCGGCGACAGGCAACCCGGCAGAACCCAGGCAGTGACAGCGAGCCCGGCACCACAGGATGCACAACGCCTGGCTGCGGCCCGGGTGGAGCCCGCAACGCTGCACGCACTGCTCGAGGCCGCGCACGCCGACCCGTTCGCCGTTCTCGGCATGCATCCCGTCGCGGGCGGTCTCGTGCTGAGAGCCCTGCTGCCCGGCGCGCAGGCTGTGGTGGCGGTCGATGTGCGCGGCGAGCCGCTGGCCACACTGGAGCCTCAAGACGGCAGCGCACTCTTTGTCGGCATCCTGCCCGACCGCAGCCCGCCACAGCCTTATCGCCTGCAGGTGCGCTGGTGCGGCGGCGAGACGACGACGCTCGACGACCCCTACCGCTTTGGCGCGCTGATCGAGGATCTCGACGTCTGGCTGCTCGCCGAAGGTAGCCATCATCGCCCCTACGAGTGGCTGGGCGCGCATCCGCAGGGGGTCGATGGCGTGGCCGGCACCCGCTTCGCGGTGTGGGCGCCGAATGCGCGCCGGGTGTCGGTCGTGGGTGGCTTCAATGCCTGGGACGGGCGCCGCCACATGATGCGGCTGCGCCACGAGTGCGGGGTGTGGGAGATCTTCCTGCCCCAGGTCGGCGACGGCGATCTCTACAAGTACGAGATTCTTGGTGCAGACCAGGTCGTGCGCCTGAAGGCCGACCCCTTCGCCTTCCGCGCCGAGCTGCGCCCGCAGACCGCGTCGGTGGTGCAGCGCCTGCTGCCCGGCGTGGCGGTCGACCCCGCCCGCCGCCGCGCCAACGCGCTCGACGCGCCGATCAGCATCTACGAGGTCCATCTCGGATCTTGGCAGCGCAAGGAGGACGGCGGCTGGCTGTCGTACCGCGCGCTCGCTGCACGGCTGATTCCCTACGCGCTCGAGCTGGGTTTCACCCACCTCGAGCTGCTGCCGGTGCACGAGCATCCCTTCGATGGATCCTGGGGCTATCAGCCCACCGGGCTGTACGCGCCGAGCGCGCGCTTCGGCACGCCGGAGGACTTCCGCGCCTTCACCGACGCCGCGCGCGCCGCCGGGCTGGGGCTGATCCTCGACTGGGTGCCGGCGCACTTTCCGAGCGACGACCACGGGCTCGCCGCTTTCGATGGCACCCATCTGTACGAGCACGCCGATCCGCGCGAGGGCTTCCATCCGGACTGGAACACGCTGATCTACAACTATGGCCGCGCCGAGGTTCGCAACTACCTCGCCAGCAACGCGCTGTACTGGATCGAGCGCTTCGGCGTCGATGGGCTGCGCGTGGACGCGGTGGCCTCGATGCTGTACCGCGACTACAGCCGGCGCGCAGGCGAATGGGTGCCCAACCGCCTCGGCGGGCGCGAAAACCTGGAGGCGATCGACTTTCTGCGCCGCATGAATCACCTGGTCGGCACCGAGCGCCCGGAGGCGATCACGCTCGCCGAGGAATCCACCGCCTTCCCTGGCGTGAGCCGCCCGCCCGCGCCCGACCTGCAAAGCGGCGGCCTCGGCTTCCACTACAAGTGGAACATGGGCTGGATGAACGACATGCTCGCCTACCTGGCGCGCGACCCGATCCACCGCAAGCACCACCACGATCAGCTCCGCTTCTCGCTGCTCTACGCCTTCAGCGAGAACTTCGTGTTACCGCTGTCGCACGACGAGGTGGTGCACGGCAAGGGCTCGCTGCTCGCCAAGATGCCCGGAGACGACTGGCAGAGGTTCGCCAACCTGCGCCTGCTGTATGGCTTCATGTGGGCGCATCCGGGCAAGAAGCTGCTGTTCATGGGCTGCGAGTTCGCGCCGCCGACCGAATGGAACGCCGACGGCGCCCTGCCCTGGCACCTGCTCGAACACGCCCCGCATGCCGGCATGCAGCGCCTGGTGCGCGACCTCAACCGCGTGCTGCGCAGCACGCCCGCGCTCCATGAGCAGGACACCACGAGCGCGGGCTTTCGCTGGATCAGTCACGACGACGCCGAGCATTCGGTGCTGGTGTTCGAGCGCCGCGCCGGCGACGGCCGCGTCGTGGTGGTGGCGTGCAACTTCACCCCGGTGGCGCGCGAGCAGTGGCGGATCGGCATCCCCTCGGCCGGCACATGGCGGGAACTCATCAACACCGATGATGCGATGTATGGGGGCTCTGGCGTCACCAACGGCGCGCTGCAAGGCGGGGCGGTGCCGTGGCAGGGCGAGGCGGTGCCGTGGCAGGGCGAGGCGCAGTCGCTGGTGCTGCGCCTGCCACCGCTCGGTGTGCTGATGCTGGTGCGCGCGGATTGAGCCGCTGTCGAACAGGTCCGGACCGATGTCTGAACGCGCGCCCTTCCTCTCCCTGGCCAACGAGCACGGCACCCGCAGCGAGGCGACGTCCGCAACCCTGCGTGCGCGCCCGATGAGCGCAATCGGGCCCGGTCTGTTCGCGGCGGCCGACGAGGTGGGGGCGCTCGGTCGGGGGCGGCCCGTGCCGCTTGGCGCCACCTTGTGCGCGGAGGCCGGCACGTCCGGGGTGAACTTCGCGGTGTGGGCGCCGGATGCCGAGGCGATCGATCTCTGCCTGTTCGATGCCGAGGGCCGTATCGAGCTCCACCGCCTGCGCCTGCCGGCGTGCAGCGAGGGCGTCTGGCATGGGTTCCTGGCCGGCGGCGGCAGCGGCCTGGTGTACGGTCTGCGCGCGCACGGACCGTGGGCGCCGGAGCGCGGCCACTGGTTCAACCCTGCGCGCGTGCTGCTCGACCCCTGGGCGCAGGACGTGGTCGGGCGCTATGGCCGCCAGGGACCGGCGCCGGCCGGCGCGGTGACGCCTGCGGCCGCGCTCGCTGCAGAGCTCGACATGTTCCGCGCGGCACGCGCCGACGACGCGCGCCAACCCGACCCGACCGACAACGCTGCGTGCGCGCTCAAGGCGCGCGTGCCCCTGCCTGGCGACCACCGCAAGCGTCCGCCGCGCCCGCATATTGCGCGCGAGCGCACCGTGCTGTACGAGGCGCACGTGCGTGCGCTCACCCTGCGTCACCCCGCGCTCCCGGCGGCGCTGCGCGGCAGCTACGCCGCCCTCGCCCATCCGGCGATGCTCGCCCATTACCGCGCGCTCGGCATCACCACCCTGTGTCTGCTGCCGCTGCACTTCCGCGCCGACGAGGCCGCGCTGCAGCGCCGCGGGCTCGCCAATCACTGGGGCTACGCGCCGATCGCCTGGCTGGCCGTGGAGACGCGCTACGCGAGCGGCCGCCCCGGCACCAGCGCGCAGCGCGAACTGGCGGATGCGATCGACGCGCTGCACGCCGCCGGCCTCGAGGTGGTGCTCGACATGGTCTTCAACCACACCGCCGAGCTCGACGCCGACGGCCCGATGCTGTCGCTGCGCGGGCTGGCGAATGCGCGCGCCTACCACCTGACGCCCGACGCGCCCGCCCGCTACCAGGACTGGAGCGGCTGCGGCAACGCGGTGAATCTGGGCGAGCCACGCATGGTCGAGCTGGTCCTCGGTGCGCTGCGTCACTGGGCCGGGTTCTACGGCGTGGATGGCTTCCGCTTCGACCTCGCCGCCACCCTCGGCCGCGACCGTCACGGCCGCTTCGATTGCGGTGGCGCGCTGTTCGCGGCAATCATGGCCGATCCGCAGCTTGCCGGGCTGAAATGGATCGCCGAACCCTGGGACCTCGGACCCGGCGGCTACCGGCTCGGCGCCTTTGCGCCCGGCTGGATGGAATGGAACGACCGCTTCCGCGACACGATGCGGGCGTGGTGGCTGCGCGGCCACGGCGACCGCGGCGCCTTCGCCCAGCGCTTTGCCGGCTCGGCCGCCGAGTTCAACCACGACCGCCGCGCGCCCACCGCGAGCGTCAATTTCATCTGCGCCCACGACGGCTTCACGCTGCAC
>JBEOKH010000019.1:0-3234 GCA_040275625.1 Thauera sp.
CTGAGAAGTGGAGGAGGTTCGGGATGACGAAGCCAACGCCTTTCCCCCGGCCCGTGGGCGCTATCATCATCGCGTGCGGGAAACGGTCGGGCGGGGCCATCACGAAAGGCGCATCGGATTTCGGGAGGCCGAGCTTGCCGAAGATGAAGCCGTTCTGACCGAGAGTTCCGACCATGTGGTTGCGCTTCAACTCGCGGCGCGACTGGAAATGTGCGTCGTCATACTGGTTGAGACGGCCGCGATGAACCCCGGCTAATCCGACGAGAGTCAGGGCGACTGTGACGGCGCCGGTGATGATCAGCGCGCCCTGCAGGACCGAAGGCCGCGCGGCGAGGTCGGCCCAGGCATAGCGCAGGAACCAGGGGCCCATAGGGCTAAGCGTATCGAGGCTCTCCCGGAAGGCAGTAATCACATAGATCGTCGCCAGCATGCCGCCGATGTAGAGGCCGGTCAGCAGGCCAAGGAGCAGCGCCAGCGGATACCGCCATGCGGTGTCGAGGTTCGAAAGCATGGGACTGTCCTCAGAGTTCGTGGCCGGTGTCGCGTTCGACGGCGCGGTCGCGCTGCCCCAGTTCTGCGGCGCGATGCTGCGCTCGTGCGAGGTCTGCCCAGGGTCCGACCTCGCTCGCCTGACCGAGGTCGCCTTCGTTCTTCAGTTCATGGGCGACGGCGGCCCGGAGTGCCGGATCTCGGACCTGTTCGTTGAGCGGGGCGAAATCGCCGGACCGAACGCGGTCGAGATCCTCGGGTTTCAGGGTATCATGGAGGCGGTCGACGATGGCTTCCAGCGCGGGCACCTCGGACAGCTTCATGTGGCGATCGGCGCTCAGCAACTGGTCGCGCGCGATGGCCTCGGTCAGTTCCGGCGCGAGGTTGAAGGAGGCGACTTCTGCGCGAACTTCCTCACCTAGGGCGCGCTCCGTTTCCATCCAGAACACCTTTTGCATCGTGTTCGGCTGTTCAGTGATCCAGCTTGCCCGCTGACCTTCGCTGCGATCGGCCAAACTGAAGCGGGCGACCATTTCCTCGACGGACGTGCCGGCTATGCGAAGCTCATCTTCCCGGATCGAGAACAGCGCCGTCAGCCGTTCGCCGATCTCGTCGCGAACATGTGCAAGGGTCGTGCGTAGACCTTCATCGAGGGTAACCCCCTCGGTCTGGCCCTGCTCCAGCCGCGCCAGCGAGGCGAGGGTCGGATTGTGATAGGGATCGGTGTTCCGATCAGCAACCTGCGCATGCTCTGCCAGGAGGACGCTTTCTGGTGCGAGTTTCAGGGAGGCGCGCGCCTGCTCGGCAAAGCTTCGTTCAAGATCGACCCGCTCGGCCGAGGGTTCCATGGCACGGATCGCCTCCCAAGCTTCGGTGGCCGAAGCGATCATCTCGCTGCGCGCAGCCTCAACCCGTGCGGCGGGATCCCCTTCGGCATGAAGCGAGTGATCGGGCATCAGGGGAACTCCTTGTCTGAGAGCGGCGGCAGAAGCGCCAAGCGCTCGGGCCAGCCGGGAAAGGTAGGAAGAGGTGCCCGCCTCGGCGCCGGTTGTAGCGGCAAGACCAGCAAGGTCACCCAAGGTTTCGTATTCGCGAGCAAAGCCCTGCATCGCGGCGAGCCGTCGGCTCCGCTCCCCATCGGAAAGCGGCGGCGGGGCAGGGGGCGTGGCCTTGCCGCCCTCTCGCGACGCACGCAGCTCGGACTGGCGCGGCGGGTTCTCGATGATGCCGCGGGAAAGGCGCGACGAGGCGAGGATGTTCAGCCCATGCGACTGGCTGATCTCGGCGTGAAGTTCACGCATCACATCGAAGTTCAGCGCGGCATGGCGACAGATCGACAGGAAGCGGCCTTCCTCGATGCCATGCTTGTCGACCACGAAATGCGCATGCAGATGGTCGGTGTCCTTGTGAAGGGCAGCGACATAGCGCCAAGCATCCCCATACTCACCGGACCCGAACACGGCCTGACCCCATTCCCGGGCGATCACCTCAGCGTGCTCGGCGTCCACCCCCCGCGGAAAACTCAGAACGATATGATCGGCGTGTCCCCGGCGTGGCGCACCTATCCAGGTCGAGGACCAGGTGTCCGCCGTCCGCTCCGTTCGCGCAGGATCAAAGTCACGCTCGTAGCCCGCCAGATTGCACCAGGTGCTCTGCACCCCCTCTTCCCGGGCCACATAGTCGAGAAGGCGCTTCAGCTCCTGCGGGGTGCGGGCACTCCCACCAGCGATGCGTTTGACGACCGACTGCCAGCCGCGTGGCCCACTCGCGTTGCGCAGAAGCGCCCGAGTCTGACGTTCTTTCCTGGTTCCGAGCCGGGACGATGCGCCGTCGCCACCGCCCCGCCCACGACGACGGTCGTCGAGAACATGACCGAGAACCAGATCCTCGACGGAAGGTGACCGGGTCATTTCGGCAGCTCGGCAGACGCGTCAGTGGCGGGAACAAAGGAAGTGGCTTGTTCGCCAAGTCCCTGCTTGGCCCTCAGCGCCGAGAGGAGATGGACCACCTCTTCAACAAGGTCATCGACCCGCACCCCGACCTTTCGCACCAGGGCGGCATCGCGGGCGTTCCAGGTCAGACGGCCAACCGCGCCCAGACGGGCGATCTGGTTGAGGTTGTTGCCGATGGCCGACAACTCTCGCCTGGCTGCAGCGATGGCATCCAGCTCGTCTGCCTGGATGGCCAGACGATCGCTTGCCTGTCTGACCAGATGCCGGACTGCCTCGGAAACCGTCAGACCGCTTGCCTCGGCAACCGCCTGAAAGGCTGCATGCTCGTCTTCCGTGATGCGGATGTTCAGCTTCACCGAAAGCCGCCGCACCTCCTTCCGGTCAAGGCTGCCCTTGATCCGTGACAGCGCCTGGCGGGAGCGGCCCATGGACCTCGCAACGGCCGCGACGCTCTCGCCAGCGAGGAGCCGCGCCGTGATACCGGCAGTCTCGGCAGAGGTCAGGCGTGAGCGTGGCATTGCATCATTACATGTGTTTTGAGGTCATCGCGCATCATGTACCACACACCACCGTTCCTGCCAACCGTCCTCACCGGCCGGTTTCCGCTCCTCCGCAGAGGAGCCCGCTTGCGGAAACCGGACAGCCGGTGAGGACTCAATTTGGCGTCAGGGGTCGGCGGCTGGCCCGCCGACTGCATCCCTGCGCCTCGGCCGTCAGGCCTCCGTTTTACGCGAGACGAAAGTGGTCGAGCGCCATGGAACGTTGGGCTTTGCAGGAGTGTGCGGTCCCTCCA
>JBEOKH010000020.1:0-2819 GCA_040275625.1 Thauera sp.
TCCCTGCGCGGCTACTTCCGCTGGCGTGCGTCGCTGGGCGAGCGTACCCATGCGCTGGTTGGTGCGCTGGCCTATCCGGCGAACTGGCAACTGGCATCGTTACCCAAATCGCTGGAGCCGGCAGAGGTCGAACAACTCGAGGCCGCCCTTGGCCAGAGCGGCCCGTCGATGCTGCGCGCCGACGCCATCGTGCGCTGCGCGCTCGACCTGGGCCTGCGAAGCAGCGAGATCGCACACTTGAACCTGGACGACATCGACTGGGAAGCCGGCACGATCACACTGCGCCGCACCAAGGGCCGGCGTGAAGACGTAATGCCCTTGCCTGAAGCAACAGGGCGAGCCATCGCCCTGTACCTGCGCGACGAGCGGCCCAAGACCCAGCACCGGATGGTCTTCGCTCGGCATATGACGCCGCGCGAGCGACCCATCGGTCCGGACCTCGTGCGCAAGACCATCCGCCAAGCCTATGCGCGCGCCGGTCTTGCGCATACGCGTTCGCACCTGTTGCGTCACACGATGGCCAGCCGTCTGCTGGCCAGCGGTTCCTCACTCAAGGAGGTGGCCGACGTGCTGCGGCACCGCTCGCTGAACACGACGCTGATCTACGCCAAACTCGACGGCAGCCGTCTCGTCGAAGTGGCCTTGCCTTGGCCCGGGACCTCCGCCGCCGCCACGACAGGGAGGCTGTCATGACGATAGGACTGACTGCGCTCGTGGATCGCTACCTCACTGAGCGTCGTACCCTGGGCTTCCAACTGCGCTCGGCCGCCTACAGCCTGCGCAGCTTGGCCGAGTATGTTCGGCGTACACGCCATCGCGGCCCTCTGACCCTGGAGGTCATGGCCCAGTGGGCGCGTCTGGATAGCCACGCAAGCGTCGATCCTCGGACTTGGGCGCGGCGGCTCAAGCAGTTGCGCTCCTTCACGCGCTGGATGCAGCAATTCGAGCCGGCCACAGAAGTACCCGACGACACGATCTTCGGTCGGCTGCCCGAGCGCCAGGCGCCGCACATCTACAGCCAAGAGGAAGTGCAGCAGTTGCTGGCCGCCGCGCGTCAGCTCGGCCCCAATCCCGGCCTGCGCGGCCTGGTCTATGAGACGCTGTTCGGCCTGATTGCAAGCTGCGGACTACGCCTGTCCGAGGCGTTGTCGCTGAACCTTGGCGACGTGGATCTCAGGCGCGGCCTGCTGACGATCCGGCGTACGAAGTTCGCCAAGTCGCGCCAGGTGCCGCTGCATCCGAGCACGACCAAGGCCTTGGGCCAATACCGCTGGACTCGAGACGTGGCGGGCGCCTCACGCGACGACGACGCGCCGTTCTTCATCGGCACGCGGGGCCGCCTGTTCGGCAAGCCGATGCACCGGCATCAGGTGGAGCACGTCTTTGCCACCCTGCGCAGCGACCTGGGGTGGGTCAACCGTGGTACGCACCACGCACCGCGCATCCATGATCTGAGGCACACCTTCGTGGTGAGGCGCATCCTGCTGTGGCAGCAACAGGGCATCGACGTGGACGCGGCGATGCTGTCGCTGTCGACCTACGTCGGTCACGCGATGGTGACCAACACCTACTGGTACCTGCAGGCGGTGCCGGAATTGATGGCGGTGGCCGCCAAGCGCTTCGAGTCGTGCATGCCGGAGCTCAACCATGGGTGAAGCGCGCCTCAACCGAAAGGGCTCTCCGCCAAGCTTCCCGGCGCTGGTGCAGCAATTCTTCACCGAGTACCTGGTCGCACAGCGCGCACTCAGCCCGCGTACCGTGGCCTGCTACCGCGACGCGATGACCTTGTTCCTCGGGTATGCGGCCAAGCAGCTGGGCAAGCCGCCAATCGCCATGCAACTCGGGGACATCACGCCGGAGTTGATCCTGAAGTTCCTGGCCCACCTGGAACATGAGCGGCACAACTCGGTGCGCAGTCGCAACCTGCGGCTTACCGCCTTGAGGGCGTTCCTGAAGTTCGCCGGCCGACGCGACGTGACGGCGCTGCATGCCGTCGAGCGCGCGATGGCCGTGCCGATGAAACGCTTCGAGCGGCCGCTCCTGGGTCACCTGACGCGCCCGGAGATGATCGCCGTGCTGGGACGGCCTGGCACTGAATGGACTTCGCAGCGCGACCACCTGCTGCTGAGCCTGCTGTACAACACCGGCGCGCGCGTCTCGGAGATCGTCGGCGTGCGCGTCGTCGACGTGGTGCTGGACGGCGCGGCCTGCGTTCACCTGCATGGCAAGGGTCGCAAGGATCGCTCGGTCCCGCTGTGGAAGACCACTGCGGCGGCCATCCGCGCTTGGCTAAACGCCAACCCGCACCTGCGTGATTCGGCGGCATTACTACCCAATCGATCCGGGCATCCGATGACCCGCTGCAACGTGGCGCAGCGACTGGCGCTGGCGGTGGACAGGGCCAGCGCAGAACAGCCGAGCCTGAAGACCAAGCGCATCTCCCCGCATACCCTGAGGCACACGACCGCCATGCATCTTCTGCAAAGCGGCGTGCCGTTCAACGTGATCGCACTGTGGCTCGGCCACGAGAGCACGAACACGACGCACCGCTACGTCGAGGCCAACCTGGAGATGAAGGAGAAGGCACTTGCCCGGCTCGAAGCCCCTGACACCAAGCTCAAGCGCTTCCGCGCCGGCGACGAACTGATGAGGTTCCTGCAAACCCTGTAACTATGCAAAGCACACCACGCCCCAGTACGGCCGTCGACCGAGCGAACAGCCATGCTGGGGGGTGCCGCTACGCATAGTTGAGAGCTATGCATAGGGGTCGATACTTCCAGTTCGCCGGACGGAGAAGCCGCCGTTCGCCCTTGCCTGAC
>JBEOKH010000021.1:0-2677 GCA_040275625.1 Thauera sp.
TGCGCGCTGGATTGGGGCGATCGAACGATGAAGTTGAGGCCGAATTCGCCGCACGTGTCGGCGCCGGCCCAATATTGACCAGGTGTACCGGTTGAATTTTGACCAGGGGCGATAGCTGCTCGTCATTGCTGCAGCTGTGGATAAGTGTATCGGATTCGCGGTCCTGTTTGCCCTCCTGTGTGCTTGCTGTCGAGCGAGGGAGAGGCGACGCGGGGGAATCTGCGAAGGGCGTAGCCCGAAGCAGATTCCCCCGCGTCGCGCCGGCTCAGAACGGGTCAGCCCCGTCGCTTTCAGACGCTACAGCCCGCTTGCTCTTCTCCCTTGACTGGATGCGGGACTTGGCGGCCGCGCTGCTGTGCTGGAAGCGCCACGACTCGTTACCGGTCTCCACGATGTGGCAGTGATGCGTCAGCCGGTCCAGCAGCGCCGTCGTCATCTTGGCGTCGCCGAACACGCTGGCCCATTCCCCGAAGGTCAGGTTGGTCGTGATCATCACGCTGGTGTGTTCGTAGAGCTTGGAGAGCAGGCGGAAGAGCAAGGCGCCGCCGGCTTGGCTGAAGGGGAGATAGCCCAGCTCATCGAGGATGACCAGGTCCATGCTGCGCAGCGACAGCGCAAGCCGCCCGGCTTTGCCAGCGGCCTTCTCCTGTTCGAGCGCATTGACCAGATCGACCGTCGAGTAAAAGCGCACTCGCCGGCCATGACGCGTAATCCCTGAGACGCCCAGCGCCGTTGCCAGATGGGTCTTGCCCGTGCCCGGCCCGCCGATGAAGACGACGTTGTGCGCCTGGTCGGTAAACGACAGATCGGCCAGTGCTGTGATGAGCTTGCGCTCAACGCACGACTGCCCGAAGTCGAAACCCGCCAGATCCCGATGAACGGGGAAGCGGGCGGCCGACATCTGGTAGCGGACCGAGCGCATGGCGCGGTCGGTGGATTCGGCCTCCAACAGGCGCTCGATGAGCCAGCGCGCGCTCTGGAGCCCGACGTCACCGCCATTGGCGCTCAACTCGGCCCAGGTGCTGGCCATGCCATACAGACGCAAGGCTTTCAGTTCGGCGCCGAGCTCACGCATGATCAGCCTCCTGGGTACGCAGGCGGTCGTAGCGACCGGTGTCGGCCACCGGCGCCTCCTTGACCTGCAGCGTGGTCGGCACCGATTCGGGCAACGGCGCCTGGTTGAGCCGGGCAATGACATTGAGCACATGCTCCACACTGACCACGCCCGATTCGAGCACCAACTCGACGGCGACGAGCACCGTGTCGAGCCCGGCCTTGGGCACCACCGCGAGCATCTGGCTCATCACCCGGTCACCGCCTTCGCGCCGCAGCAGCAGGCGTTGCAGCCGCACCAGCGGCTCGGGCATCTCGGC
This sequence comes from Thauera sp., assembly GCA_040275625.1. Taxonomy (GTDB): domain Bacteria; phylum Pseudomonadota; class Gammaproteobacteria; order Burkholderiales; family Rhodocyclaceae; genus Thauera. The sequence goes on from JBEOKH010000021.1 coordinate 1,374, forward strand.
AAACGGCGCCCCGTTCCTCAACACCCCGGGCTTGCGCTCCACCAGCGGCAGGTAGTGGCGCCAGTCGTAGCGGGTTTGCCCCCGCTCGAACAGGCGCGGGTGACTTGCCATCACGACCTCGTCGAACACGATCTCGATGCGCTCCGGATAGAACCGCTTGCTGATCAGCTTGCCCGCCAGCTCGCACGGCACCGAGTAGTGGTTGCGGGCGGCCGTCACCAGACAGGTGCTCGACACGCGGCCCGGCTCTTCGACATACCCATCGAAGGCAGACACCATCGGCATCAGGTGCGGTTGCTCGTGTTCGAGCATCTCGGCCACCGACAACGCGTACTCGGGATGACGCACTTCCTGCCACAGGGCCTGGCAACGGGCCAGCAGCCAGGCGTTCAGCTCAGCAAAGCTGCCAAAGCGCAACGTGCCGGCCTCCTGCCAGATCCGCCGCCGGCTGTCCTGCACGTTCTTCTCGACGACACCTTTCTCCCATCCCGAGGCGACGTTGCAGAAGTCCGGATCGAACAGATAGTGCGAGCACAGCGCCGAGAAGCGTGCATTGACCACCCGGCCCTTACCCTTCTTGACCTTGTCGACAGCCGTCTTCATGTTGTCGTAGATGCCGCGCCGGGGAATCCCGCCCAGCGCCTGGAAACTGCGTGTGTGGGCGTCGAACAGCATCTCGTGACTTTGGCTCGGGTAGGCGATCAGCACGAAGGCTCGGCTCGCACACAACTTCAGGTGCGCCACCAGAAGCTTCCGCCAGACCCCGCCGATCACCAGCCGCTCTTCGCTCCAGTCGAACTGGAACGCTTCGCCCAGCTCGAACCTCAGCGGCACAAAGGCGCGCGTCGGCGCGTTCGCGCCCGCCTGCTCACGCCAGTGGCGGATGAAATCGGTCAGGACCGTGTAACCGCCGGCATAGCCCTGCGATTTCAGTTCCGCGTAAAGCGCCTTCGCCGTACGCCGGTCGCGCTTCGGGCGCCGCGCATCGGCTTCCAGCGCCTGCAACAGCGCACCGTGGAAGGGATCCAACTTGCCCGGTGCTTGCAAGCGCCGGTAACGCGGCTCGACGGCCTCAGGGGCCGTCAGCCACTTCTTCACCGTGTTGCGCGACAGCCCCGTGCGCCGCGCAATCTCCGAACGGGACAGCCCGTCCCGGTAATGCATCCGTCTGACCTTCCCCAACAGTTCCATGGTGATCACCTCATGTCCTCTGCCTCAAAATGAGGCAGAGAGGTTAAACACCCTGGTCAGTCTTCAACCGGAATTCACCCCGTTAGATGGTCAGTTTTCGGCCGGCGCCAACA
>JBEOKH010000022.1:0-4034 GCA_040275625.1 Thauera sp.
AAGGAAAGTGGTAATGAACTGAATCGATCCCCCCTTGCGGATGTGGGGGATGAACAGACGCGCTGTTTTCGCCGCACCGAAGAAATTGACCGAAAACTGGGTATTGAAGGCTTCGGCGGTGCTGTTCTCGAAAGACACGACGCGCGCAATACCGGCATTCGGAACGACGACATCCACGCCGCCATGGTCCTTGACGGTTTCAGCGACCAGGCGCTTCAGATCTTCGGCTTGTGTCACATCGCCACCCACGGCCTTGACCCGTCCGGGCCAGGTCGCCTCCAACTCCTTCAAGACGTCAAGATTGCGGGCAAACGCCACGACCTGGGCACCCGCTGCCACATACTTATCAACGATCGATTTCCCGATCCCACTACTGGCGCCCGTGACGACCGCCACCTTGCCTTCAAGCATCTTCACCACGTCTCGCTCCCGAATTTATCCCGAGTCCGGAGTTGGATTAAGAGTATTGGAGATGCAAATAGTTCTCGATGACACTGATCAAAACAGTCCGGCGCCCGGAACCTGCCCGGGCGACACCCGCAGCACGCCCACGTCGCCCATCCGGACCTTCTCCAGCGCGTCGGCACGCTCGGGGCCGCTCTTCATCGCATTGCACTGCCGCTCGATCTGCAACCGTGCAAACAACAAACGCCTTCTCCCGCCTCACCCCCTCGCCTGCGATCTCTTTTCTTGCTCCTCGAGATCGATTTTTGCCTGAGCGGCCGCGAGCTCCTCATCCATTTTCTTCTTCGCAAAGGCGATCCCCATCCTCATCACCACAACGATCGCACCCGCAATCAGGACGAGATACAGCAATGAGGCTCGATTCACGGGGTCCGCCTCCATCACCGCTGCCTTCGAGCCCTCTTTCCGCTCCTCATCGTCTTGCTGGTCGAGCGCCTGCGCACCAGTCGTGGCCTTTTCCTCTCCCGTGCTTGCGGCAACGGCCGTGCCACTCGAAAGCAGAACACAGAAACCAATCAACACTGCCATCAGGTAATTCATCAAAAACCTCACTCGTCGATCTCCTCATTTACCGCGGTGAGCAAGCGCCCGCCCATTGTCTCGCCACCACGCTCCGCGCAAGGCCAGCACCCGCAGCAAGCATCGTTGCCATGGCGTCATCCGGGGCGTCAGCGCCGAGGATGGTAGCGGGGCAAGTCTGCCGGTCTCGCTCAAGACCGGGCCTGGCGCCCCTCGGCGTCGCGCACTTCAACGCTCGACGCCCCTCGCCAGGCTCAAGTCCGCTTCAGCTCCCGGCCGCAGCGCTCGCGAGACCCCAAGGCCTCGAGGCAAACGAGCCAGACCGGATCAGCGACGGTGCAGCCCGGCAGCGTCGCCTCCGCCATCGAGGCCAGGGCGTCGGCGATGAAGCTTGCGGGCAGGTCGGGGTTATCCAGCGCAGCCCCGCCAACCTTGGCGCGGAACTCAACCTGGCCGGCGGTCGTTCAATGCTCGGCCGCGGCATCGCTCTTCACCTGGTTGTTGAGCGCCTGGTCGATGCGGATCGAGCTTGCCACGGACAGGGCAGACGCCCACTACAATTGTGGCGAGGATCTTAGATCGGTCTGCCGACAAGAACCAGCACCGCGGCAGAGCACCCCGGTCGAGAGATCGCACGACTTTCGCCGCCAGAATTCTCCACCGCGCCCAGGACGGCGGCCCCGACGAGGACACCGACCATGCACCCGATCGTCCGCATCCAGCCCCGCAACGCCGACCTCGGCGACGGCATGCTCGTCCGCCGCACCCTCCCCAGTCGCCAGCAGCGCATAGTCGGGGCGTGGTGCTTCCTCGACCACGCCGGCCCGGTGCAGTTCGAGCCCGGCAAGGGCCTGCACGTCGGCGCGCACCCGCACATCGGCCTGCAGACCTTCACCTGGCTGATCGAGGGCGAGGTGCTGCACCGCGACAGCCTAGGCAACGAACAGCTCATCCGTCCCGGCCAGGTCAACCTGATGACCGCCGGACACGGTATCGCCCATACCGAGGATTCGCTGCGCGACGGAGCGCGCCTGCACGCCGCGCAGCTCTGGATCGCCCTGCCGCCGGCGCACAAGGACTGCGCCCCGGCCTTCGACCACTACCCCACGCTGCCGCAATGGCGCAAAGGCGGCGCCGAACTCACCCTGCTCGCCGGTCGCTACCGCCAGCATGAAGCGCCGGCGCGCATCCATTCACCGCTGGTCGGCATCGACATCGCCTGCAACGACGCGAGCGCGCTCGCGCTCGAACTCGACCCCGGCTTCGAGTACGGGCTGATGCCGCTGGTGGGCGAGCTCGGCGTCGACGGCGAGGTCATCCGCACCGACGAGCTCGCCTACCTCGGCAAAGGCCGGCGCGAACTGCAGCTCACCCTGCCCGCGGGCGCGCGCGTCCTGTTCCTGGGTGGCGAGCCGTTCGACGAACCGGTGCTCATGTGGTGGAACTTCGTCGGCTTCAGCAAGGCCGACATCGCGCAGGCGCAGACCGCGTGGGAACAGGGCGACGCGCGCTTCGGCACTGTCGGCGACGGCCGCGCGCCGCGGCTCGTGGCCCCGCCTCTGCCGTGGCGGGACAGCTGATCACGGCACGGAGAAGGCGACGCCGCACCGATGTCTGTCGGCGGCCGTCGCGACGGCGGAAAATGAGCCGGGCAATCTCCGCAAGGGGCGCGGTGAATGCGCAGCACAGTCTCCGCATGTCCAGTCCGTGCGCTCTTCCATCGCGCGCCGCCTGGGCGTTCGGTGCGCTGGCCCCCATCGCCTAGCCCAGCTCTTCCCGCCTCGTCTCCTGCTCCTGGCACAGGGGCGCCACCTGCGGCTGCGCGCGCGCAATGCCGCGCGCTCGCAGCGCGGCGTCAATCAGGCTGAACACCTCGTTGCGGCAGACCGGCTCGCGGTCGTGCTGGGGCACCCCGTACTTCACCCGATAGCTGATTCCATGGAGACCGTAATGCACCACCTGCACCTCCGGCGGCCGGTCGTCGACGATGCTCTCGGCCCCGCACAACGCCTGGCGGATCAGCTCCTTGGCCTCGGCCACCGGCAGACCGACCGGCAAGGTCAGCTCGGCATGGTCGCGATACTCCTTGCGCGGCGCGCTGAAATTGGTGATCCGCTGCCGCGAGATCTGGCTGTTGGGCAGGATCACGTAGGTGCTGTCCCCAGTGACGAGGCGTGTCGTGCGCCAGCCGATCTCCTGCACGCGCCCCTGGGCCAGCGTTTCGATCCGCACCCAATCGCCGATGCGGAACGGCGCCTCGATGCCGAGCGCGATGCCCGACAGCGTGTCCGCCACCACGTTGCGGATGGCGAATCCCAGCACCGCCAGCACCAGGCCCGATCCGGTCAGGATGCCCGACAGGTCCTGGCGAAAGAACAAAGACAGCGCGACCAGGGTCGCCAGCGCAAAAAGCAGCACCCGCAGCAGATCCAGGAGCACCTTCGGCACCGGCCTCAGTCCCTTGCGGCGCTGCGATAGCCGGTTCGTCGCCAGCACGAGCACGAGCTGCGCCCCAGCCAGCACCGCCAGCGCCATGGCGGCATTGCGCGCAGGCTCGAGCCAAGCCTGGGCGACGTGCTCGGACGGCAGCAGCCCGAACACCGGCTCCGCAAAGACGGCAGCGAGCACCAGCAGGGTGAAGCGGGCAGCAGCACGCAGCCAGGACGCAATCGGTGCGACCGAATCAGACGGCTTCATCGCGCCCCCTTTGGCGCCCAGACGCACGGCGCGGGCACGCGGGCTGCGCGTCATTGAACCAACGCGGCATCAACCCGCTCCGAGCGCTGCGGCGACCGGGTGCACAATGAAATTTTTCGCCGCATCGCGGACAGGCGAGCGGCAACAAGGCGCAATCCATGGCGTGACCTGCAAGATGAGAGATGAGAGAAACGACACCTTCAACCCGCCCCGGCCTGCCGATCATTGCCCGCTTGGGACTATCGAGGCCGGGGCCAGGCATGTGCCTGGTCAATGCGCATGGCGAATCTCACGGCGCCGGGGCTCCTTGGGGTGGAAACTTGAAAAGAGATTGGCGCGGCCATCGCGCACTA
>JBEOKH010000023.1:0-8697 GCA_040275625.1 Thauera sp.
CGAGACCCTGCAGGCGGCCGGCATCGAGCTCTGCTTTGCCGAGATGAAGGATCCGGTCAAGGACAAGCTGAAGCGCTTCGGCCTGTTCGCGCGCCTGGGCGAGGAAACCTTCTTCCCCACCCTCGGGGTCGCGGTCAGCGCCTACGTCGCGGCCCACGATGTCGCGTGGAAGGACTGGGAGGAGCGTCAGGTGTGACGCGCAGGATCGATATCCCCTGGCTCGGGGTATCGCGCAGGTCCACTTTGCCTCTCAGCGGTGTTTCCACGGGGCACTGCCCCATAGCACGGGCCGTGTGTTCTCCAGCACCTGACTTCGGAAGCTCGCATATCGTGGGCCATGCCATCCGAGCACGAAGCCGGCAACCAGCGACAGCGAGGGTGCCTCGTGCGTCCAGATCGCCAGCCAGCCGCGCGCCACCTCCATGTCCTGCAGGTAGCCGAGCAGGGTCTGCGCCTGGGTGAGCTGCTCGAGATAGGCCCGCACCGTCTTGCGGCCAAACAGGGGCGCGAAGAACTCGACCGCGTAGCGCAGCTCCTTCAGGCTGATTCGCAGCCGGTGCAGTTGCGCGGGCTCGAGACCTGACGCCGCATTGAAGCGCTCGCGTGCGCGTCGCTGCGCGCGGATCAGCCGCTCCCGGGCAAACTCGGCCAGCTTGAGGCCCGGGTCGGGTCCGCTTCCTTGCAGTTGAAGCAGGTCGGCACTGAACGCAAGGATGATGCGTGCCTGCTCGGCGGGATCCAGCGCGCGCTTCGCTGCTTCGTGGGCGGCATGTCGCTCGGCATCGACGACGTCGATGAGGTCGCGAAACGTGACCGTGCCGACCAGCCATTCGGGCGCAATGGCATCGAGCAGTTCGGTGCGGAGCACGTCGAGATCGCGAGCTGGCCCAAAACGGTCGGCGTTGTCACGCAGGCGCTGCGGCCATGTCTCGGTGAACGCACCTGGCAGCGCGGGCGCAAAGACCTTCAGCACAGACCGCAGCCGCCTCAGCGCAACCCGGATCTGATGAATGAATTCTGCCGCCTCGTCCGCCTCAGCTTGCGACGCGCCGGCGACATTGCCTTGCCACTGGCGGACGCACGATCGGGCCAGTGCGATGAAGGCATCCTCGACCGTCTGCCGGTCGTGAAGCGGAGAGGCTTCCGCTCGGAGCGCTTGCAGGCCGGACGCTGCGGTGCTGTCCATCTTCCTGTCCTCGACCCGGTCGTCTACGTCATTGGACCCTCTTGCGGGGCTACTGTAACTGACGAATCAGGCATGCGAAACCGCATCATGCGGAGCGCCTCGCTCAGCACGCTCAGCGTGTCGCCATCAATGATGGCTATCACGAGGCCGACGTTCCGCTCGGCGCGCTGTGCAAGATGTTGCCGTTGCCCCGATCGTCGCCTTGGTCCGTGACAGCCGTTGTGCAAAGTGACAGCGGATCCGTGGTTCCCCTGCCCGTTGAGGTTTCAGGCGTGCGGGTGGCGAAAGCCACCGGATGCCTTAGAGATATCCGCTGCCAGCCACGCTCATCCGTCACGGCATACAGACGTGCATCGGCATCCACCGCCACCGGATTGCCGACGGCCTCGAGCAGCGGCAGGTCGTTGGCAGAGTCGGAATAGAACCAGGTGTGCGGCAGCACCTCGGTGGGAGCGGCGCCGAGTGTGGCCAGCCAGTTGAGCACGTGTCCGATCTTGCGCTCGCGAAAGCAGGGTTCGCCGCTGATGCGGCCCGTGAAGCGGCCGTCGATCACTTCGGCTTCGGTGCAGAGCAGGGTATCGATCCCCAACACCTTCGCGCTTGGCTCGGCGAGGAAACGATGGGTGGCCGAGACGATGGCGCAGCGCTGCCCTCGCACACGGTGGTGCGCAATCAGGGACGCGGCGCCGGGGGCGATGCGCGGCGCGAGGTGGATGGCGGCAAACGCCTCGAGCAATCGATGCAGTGATTCCAGGGTGCGACCGGCGAGCGGCTCGAGCTGGAATTCGAGGTAGGCGAGGATGTCCAGCCGTCCCGCCGTGTAGTCGGCCAGGTAGTGCGCCTGGCGTTCCATGATCGCGGCCCCGTCGATCAGGCCACGCTCGGCGAGGAAGCTCAGCCAGAGCGCGTTGGAGTCGCCGGCGAGCAGGGTGTGGTCGAGGTCGAAGAGTGCGATCGAGGAGCAGGCAGTTTCGGATGAAGGCATGGACGGGGCGCTTGGATGCGGCGAGTCAGCGGATGCCAGCGCGCAGGAAGCTCTGCACGAATTGGCGCTGGAAAAGCAGGAAGGCGATCAGCAGCGGCCCCGAGGCCAGCAGCGTGGCGGCGGTGATGATCGCCCAGTCGATGCCCTGGTCGGTGCCGGCGAAGACGGCCAGGCCGACGGTGAGCGGACGGGTCTTGACGGTGTTGGTGACGATGAGTGGCCACAGGAAATTGTTCCAGTGATGGCTCACCGACACCAGCGCGTAGGCGAGGTAGGTGGGTTTGGCCAGCGGCACATACACCCGCCACAGGATGCCGAGCGTCCCGCAACCCTCGATGCGCGCGGCCTCCTCCAGCTCGCGCGGGATCGTCTTGAAGGTCTGGCGCAGCAGGAAGATGCCAAAGGCCGAGGCCATGTAGGGCAGCGCCATCGCCGGGATCGTGTCGACCAGGCCGAGTGCGTGGATGCTGCGGTAGTTTTCCACCACCAGCACGTCGGGCATGATCATCAGCTGGATCAGCACCAGGGCGAAGGCAAGGTCGCGCCCCGGGAAGGTGAAGCGGGCGAAGGCATAGGCGGCCAGTGTGCCCAGCACAAGCTGGCCGGCGAGGATGGTGGCGACCAGGATGCTGGTGTTGAGGAAGTAGCGCGGGAAGGGTGCAGCGGCCCAGGCGGCGCGAAAGTTCTCCAGCGTCAGCGGCGCGAAGAGGTCGAGGTGCGTCGAGTAGGCGCTGGGGTGGAAAGCGGTCCACACCGCATACAGCAAGGGGGCCAGCCACAGCAGGCCGAGCGTCCAGGCGCCGGCCGTGTTCAGCATGCGGTCGATATAGCCATGGGCGAGTACGCTCGATGGGGCCGGCGAGGCGATGGGGCGCACATGGGCGCGGGTGAGTTGGGCGGGCTCGCTCATTGATAGTGCACCTTGCGCTCCAGCCAGAAGAACTTGAGCAGCGCCACGGTCGCGAGCAGGGCGAGCAGCACCATGGTCAGCGCGGCGGCATAGCCCTGGTCCCAGAACTTGAAGCCGACCTCGTAGATGTAATAGAGCAGCAGCGAGGTGGCGTTGTCCGGGCCGCCGCGCGTCATCACGAAGAGGTGGTCAACCAGGCGGAAGGCGTTGATGGTGGCGTTGATCAGCACGAACAACGTGGTGGGCATCAGCAGCGGAAAGCTCACACGCCAGAAGCGCTGCCAACGGCTCGCGCCCTCGAGCTCGGCGGCCTCGCCCAGCTCGGGCGGAATCTGCTGCAGCGCGGCGAGGTAGAAGATCATGAAGAAGCCGGCTTCCTTCCACACCGTGACCACGATCACCGCGCCCAGCGCGGTGTCGCCGCTGCCGAGCCAGTTGACCGCCGGCAGACCGAACAGGCCGCGCAGCTGGTCGAACAGGCCGTAGTCGGGGGTGTAGAAGAACAGCCAGATGTTGGCCACGGCGATCATCGGCAGCACCGTGGGCGTGAAGTAGGCCAGGCGCAGCAGGCTGCGGCCGGCGATGCGGGAATTGACCCACAGCGCCATCACCATGGCGAGCGCGATCGAGGGAAGGATGGTGCAGGCGGCGAACACCAGGTTGTTCTGCAGTGCGGTCCAGAAGATCGGGTCGGCCAGCAGGTCGCGGTAGTGGTCGGCACCGATGAAGCGCGCCGGGCGGTTGCCGCGCGGCGTTGTGAACAGGCTGTGCCAGAAGGTGGCGACGGCCGGGTAGTGGGTGAAGGCGGCGAGCAGCACCGCCGCCGGCAACAGCAGCAGCCAGCCGTGTATCGCGGCCAGGCGGCCGCCGTTGCCGAGGGGGTGTGCAGTCATGCTTGAGGGTTCCGCAGGCGGGTTCGCGTCAGCGGTAGGCGCGCAGGATGCGCTCGGCTTCGCGCTGTGCATCCTGCATGGCCTGGGCCGGCGTCTTGGTGCCGGTCAGCGCGGCTTGCAGGCCGTCGTTGAGCGCCTTGGTCACACGCTGGTTCTCGTGGGTCGACAGCTCGGCCACGGCGTACTGCAGCTGGTCGCGAGCGACCGTGGGTGCGGGGAAGTCCGCCACGTACTTCTTCATCATGTCCGTTTCCCACGCCGCCGGCGACACCGCCACGTAGCCGGTGGCGATCGCCCATTCGGCGGCGCGCTGCGGCGCGGTCATCCACTTGACGAACTTCATCGCCGCCTCGCGCTCCTCGGCCGTGGCGCGCTTGAATACGTGGAAGTTGCCGCCGCCGGTGGGCGTGCCGCGCTGCTTGCCGGCAGGCAGCAGCGCGACGCCGAAGTCGAACCCGGCATTGTTGCGGATGTTGGTGAGGTTGCCGGTGGTGGTGTAGATGATCGCCGCCTTGCGCTCGAAGAAGTCCTTCGGCGTCGTGCCCCATTCGACCACGCCTTGCGGATGCACGCCGTGCTTGCGCGACAGGTCCACCCAGAACTGCAGGGCTTCGGTCACCTCGGGCTTGTCGAAGTAGGTCTCCGTGCCGGCGGCGTTCATCAGCTCGACACCGGCCTGCGTGGTGAAGGTCTGGAACAGCCAGTAGGGGAAGCCCGAGGACGGCACCTGCAAGCCCCAGGTCGTCACCTTGCCGCTGGCGTCGCGCTGGGTCAGCTTCTGGCCGTATTGGATGAGCTCCTGCCAGCTCTGCGGCGGACGCTCGGGATCGAGACCGGCCTGTTTGAACAGGTCCTTGTTCCAGTACATCACCACGGTGGAGCGCTGGAAGGGGATGCCCCAGGTCTTGCCGCCGGTCTGGCTGTTCTTCATGAAGCCGGGGAAGAAGCCTTGCATCCAGGCGCGGTCCTCGTCGCTGCGGGCGAGTTCGTCGAAGGGTACGATGGCGTCCTCGTCGATCAGGGTGTACATGTCGGTCGACAGCAGCACCGACACATGGGGTGCATCGCCGCCCTTGTTGGCGGTCAGCACCTTGGTGATGGTGTCCTGGTAGCTGCCGGAATACACCGGCTTGATGCGGATGCCGGGGTGTTCCTTCTCAAACGCGGCGGCCATGTCGTCGACGATCTTCGTCACCGGCCCGCCGACGGCGACCGGGTAGAAGAAGGTGAGATCGGCGGCCATGGCCGGCGTTGCTGCAACACTGAGGGCGATGCCGAGGCCGGCAGCGATCTGGTTGAGTCCGGAGAACAGCTTTCTCATGCGGGGAAGCTCCTGGTGGGTGGAACGGGAGGGGAAGTCGGGTTAGGGGCGCGCGTGATCAGTCCCTCGCTACGCGGCGCCCGTGTTCGCGGACGAAGCGGTGTTCGGCATCGGCTGGCCAGACGAGGCCGACGTGCTCGCCGATGCCGGCGCTGACGCGGCCGCGCATGCGCACGGTGACGCGGTGCGTCTCGTCGTGGCGGCAGATCAGCATGGATTCGGCACCGAGGTATTCGATGGTCTCCACCTTCGCCGACAGCCCGCGACCGGGCTCGCACAGGGCGATGTGCTCGGGGCGGATACCGATCAGCACCGCGTCGTCGCGCTCTCCGGTGCGGGTGGCGCGGCCCGGCAGCAGGTTCATCGCCGGGCCGCCGATGAAGCCGGCGACGAAGGTGCTCGCCGGGTGCTCGTAGAGTTCGGCCGGGCTGCCGTGCTGCTCGATGCAGCCGGCGCGCATCAGCACCACCTTGTCGGCCATGGTCATGGCTTCGGTCTGATCGTGGGTGACGTAGATGAGGGTCATGCCGAGGCGCTGCTGCAGCGCGCGGATCTCCTGCCGCATCTGCTGGCGGAGCTGGGCGTCGAGGTTGGACAGCGGCTCGTCCATGAGGCATACGGCCGCCTCGGCCACGATCGCGCGCCCGAGCGCGACACGCTGTCGCTGGCCGCCTGAGAGCTGGGACGGACGACGGTCGAGCAGGGCACCCAGTTCAAGTAGCTCGGCAGCAGCATCGAGCCGGCGTTTGCGCTCAGCCGCCGGTACGCGCCGGACCTGCAGGCCGAACACGATGTTCTCGGCGACCGTGAGGTTCGGGAACAGCGCGTAGGACTGGAAGACCATGGCAACGCCGCGCTGGGCAGGGGGCACGCGGGTGACATCGCGTCCGCCGATGTGGATCTCGCCTTCGTCCGCCGCCTCGAGACCGGCGATCAGGCGCAGCGTCGTGGACTTGCCGCAACCCGAAGGGCCGAGCAGGGCAACGAGTTGTCCAGCATTGACGTGCAGGCTCACGTGATCGACAGCGCGCGTCGTGCCCCAGTTCTTGACGACCGCGTTCAGATGAACGTCGCTCATGAGCAGGCTTCTCCAGTTTGGCGGGCGGCGGTCTCTGCGCGGTCCGCGAGGTGCACGCAGGGATGGCCGGCCTGGAGCGCGCCGAGGTAGTCGGCCGGGACTGGGCCATCGATGAAAAGGTGGTCGGCGTCGCCGAGCCGGCCGCCCCGGGCAATCGCGGGGCGACCGAATTTGCTCGCGTCCGCCACCAGCAGGCTCGTGCGGCAGTTGTCTGCCATGGCGAGTCGGGTGGCGACCTCGGCGACCTCGAAGTCGAGCAGTGTGCCGTCGCGGTCAATGCCGCCGACGCCGAACACCGCGAAGTCGGTCTTGAAGGCCGAGAAGCAGCTCACCGCGCCGCTGCCGACGACATCGAGGTCGCTTGGGCGCAGCGGGCCGCCGGCGATCGTCACCTCGATGCCCGGGCTGCCGCCGAGTGCGGTGGCGACGTTGAGGCTGTTGGTGATCACGCGCAGGCTGGTGTGGGCGCGCAGCGCCACCGCAACCTGGGCCGGTGTGGTGCCGATACCGATCGATACGCTCGCGCCATCGGGGATGAAGGCCGCCACCGCATTGGCGATGCGGCGCTTGGCGTCGAGGTTCAGGATCTGGCGGCGTGGGTAGGGGAGGTTGCCGTGGCTGGGCGAGTCGACGCCGCCATGTACGCGCCGCAGCAGGCCTTGCTCGCACAGGCGGTTCACGCAGCGCCGGATGGTCTGTGGGGTGACGTCGAAGCGCTGCGCCAGCTCGTCGATGCCGGCGAAGCCGATGCGCAGGACCTGCTCGAGGATCTGGCGTTCGCGGGGGCCAAGCGTAGGCAGCGTCATCGTGGATTTGAATGGACAGAGTGTTCATTCGAATCCTGAAGGCGATCCATTGCCGTTCGTTTGCGTGAATGTGATCGCTACGTGAAGCAGGGGCGGCTGTGCAGGCAGAACTTCAGGTTAATGCGAGCTTGAGGCTTTTCAGGCTGGACGGCCGTGGACGGGGCTAAAGGTGGGTGTTACATGGTTTTATTGATGGGTCGTCGAGCGCGTCCGTTACAAGAAGAAAAAACGCCGACCATCAGGTCGGCGCTGTCGGAAGCCAGGGCGGTCCTGGGAACAGCCAACAGGCGCAGGACGAACGGTGCCAAAAGCAGGGTCACTACATCGACGGGTGGAAAACGGTCCCAGAGGGGGAGGACGTAGCGGCGACGTATTGGTCTCAGGCACGCCAAACAAATCAATGGGTTGGATTTTCACGGGCCTGGCCCATTCTTGTTTTGTGCGCTTGCGGTTCCTCTCTTTCCTGTGCGGATGTCCGCTCATCCCCCTTGCCATGGTCGCCCGCCTCGCCTCGCGCGCTTCGGCGCAGGGTCATTCAAGGCCTGCCTGACTGCCGTATTTACCGGCCTCACTCGCCTGCTTTGTGGATGTCCGCTTGCTGCGCGATCCAGGCTTGGTGGCATCCATCATTGACACCTCGCGCAAGCTGGCCTGAACGAAGCTCAAGTGAAGGTTGGCAGCCTTGCGTGCCGCGGCCGGATCCCGGGCGGCAATCGCCTTCACGATCTCGGCATGCTGCTCGTCCAGCAGGCCCACATTGTCCTCCTGGTGGTAGAGCGCTTCGCGCGCGCGCATCATGTTGATGCGCATGAGATTGAACAGCCCCCGCGTCACGTGCGTGAGGGCGAGGTTGTGCGAAGCCTCGGCCACCGCCATGTGAAAATCCGCATCGCGGTCTGCATCCTCGAAGGCGTCGAATTCACCTTTCCGCTTGCGCATGCTGGTCACCAGGCCATTGAGTCGCTTGATGTCCGCATCGGTGGCCCGCAGCGCCGCAAACTGGGCCGATATGCATTCGAGGCCGTGGCGGAGTTCGAGCACGTCGTCGACCGTCGACGGATGGCGTTGCAGAAGATGTACGAGCGGGTCGGTGATGATGGGGCCGGTCACGTCGGTGACGTTGTAGCCCCCGCCTCGACGGGCCTGCAGCAGTCCCCGGCTCTCCAGGATCAGCAGCGCCTCGCGCAATGAGGGGCGTGACACGTCGAGCCGACTGGAGAGGTCGCGCTCGGAGGGCAGGCTGTCTCCCGGTCGCAGCTCTCCGCTCGCGATCAGCGCCTCGATCTGATCGGCAATGGCATCGGAGAGGCGTGCCCGCCGTGGTTGGACGACTGCACGGAATGATGGGGTTGTAGACACGGTATCTTGCTCCTGCGCGTGCGTCTTGTTCTGCCGAGAGCCAGCCCTTCCCGGCTTGTGGCTGTCGCTTATCTTACTGGCCCACCTGCGTTTCCAGCGTGCCAAAGGTCCCAAGTAGAGTCCCGTCGTGCCGGCCCCGTGCGGGCTGCGCCGCCCCCA
>JBEOKH010000024.1:0-5440 GCA_040275625.1 Thauera sp.
GGTACATCGCCGACCGATAGAATCTTCCGTAATACGCGAGCCAACCCCTCAGGATTGGATTGTGCAGTCGGGAGATTCACGAGGATCTGCGCGGCGGCTGCCATCACGGTCATGGCAGCGGCGAAGACGCCCTGCATCAGACGATCCCAATCACCAATGCCGCCGGTCGTACAGGCGCGCTGGTTGGCGTACGGCGGGCTGGTGACGAGCAGGTTCGCCTGTTCGCCAGCCATCAGCGTGCCGACCACGGCAGCGTCGGCGGCGTCACCGCAGATCAGGCGGTGCGTGCCGAGAGCCCACACATCGCCGGAGCGAGAGACGGGATTGGCCGGCACCTCGGGCACGTCATCGGCTTCGTCCTGGCCGCCCTGCGACTCATTCTCAGCAGGATGATCATCGACCAGCAGGGCGTCGATCTCGGAGGCGTCGAATCCCGTCAAAACGAGGTCGAACTCGGCCAGCTTCAGGTCTTCGAGTTCCAGCGCCAGCAAGGTGTCATCCCAACCCGCCCAGGTCGCCGAACGGTTGGCGAGCAGGCGGAATGCCTTGATCTGGGCATCGGTCAGTTCATCGGCCAGCACCACGGGAACCGTGCTCAAGCCCAGTCTGCGCGCCGCCTTGAGCCGGAGATGACCATCGACAATCTCCCCGCAGCTCCTGGCGACCACCGGAATCCGGAAACGGAATTCGGTGATGATGACGGCCATCTGCTCGACAGCGTGATCGTTCTTGCGCGGATTGCGGGCGTAGTCGATCAGTCGATCGACAGGCCACTGCTCCAGCTGGAGTTCGGATGGGGCCAAGTTTCACCTCTGAGAAATGGAAACGGCCCGGACGGGTCAGGTCGCGGGCCGTGGGTGGCGCTGAAAGCAAAAACCTGCCACGGGGGCGGGTTCGGGGGTGTTGGTCAGGCGTTACCCTGCGTGACCCGGAAAACCGGAAAGCGTTATCACAATCCGTCGGTGGCCGCCGGGCTCAAGGCGCATCGCCCATGTCCGGAGCACCCGGCAACCAGGCCGGAATGTCGCGCTCGCCATGGAGCACGCGCCAGACATCGATGTGGTCGCTGCGCTCGACGTAAAACACAAGGTAGGGGTAGCGTGTCAATGGCCAGGAGCGCAAACCGGGCAGATTCAGTTCGTGGGCGTAGCGTGGTGAACCTGTCGCAGGATGGCGGCCGATGTGGGCATAGGCTCGCTCCAGGTCTTCGACAAAACCCAGCGCTGCCTGCTCTGCGTCCTGACTCAGGTAATGCTCGATGACCTCATCGACATCCCTGTTGGCCAACTCGCGTGGAATGACCAGCCTGACCTTCACCCGCGGGCGCGCGCCCTGATGCGGTCACGCAGTTCCGTGAAATAACCGGCATCGGCGGGGCCTGCAGGAAGGGAAGAGGCCCCCGCCAGGAGCAGGGCACGCAGTTGTTGGCAATCCTGATCCTTGCGGATCAACTCGCGTACGTACTCGCTGCTGGTCCCGTAACCGCGCTGCGAAACCTGCTCGTCAACGAAGGTCTTGAGGGCGTCAGGCAAGGAAATATTCATCGTGCTCATGGCGCCATACTAGGACGTTTGGCAAAAAATGGCAAGGATGACTCGCTGGACCATGATTCCCGGCGCCTTCTGACAGTGGCAGGTCATCAGGCGGCGGGTGATGATTTTCTGGTCGTTCGCTGCTCCCGCACCTTTCCCAACCATAGCCGTGACTGTAGCGAAAAACGGTCCGAGATGCGACACCCTCTCTGAGCCCTGAATTTGGCAATGCCTCGCAGGCTTCCGCAATAACCCGAAAGTGTCCGATAACCCTATCAAAATTTTTTCATGATGCCATGGCCCTCGCTTCGTTGAGCCGGTCGGCAACGCTCTGGATTGCACGTTGCCAGTGGCGTTGCGCCGTCCGGGGCAGCAGGCCGCGCGAAGCGCGATGTCCCGCCAGCCGTAGCGCCTGGCGCGCATCCAGACGACGTGGCGCTGCTCGACCTCCAGCCATTGCACCCAGCGCATCGTCTCCAGCATCCGCTCGATGGCCTGCAAGCTGGGCGGCAAGGGACGGTAGTCGGGCTCGTCCTCGGGATAGGTTTCCCACGCCTCGCGGGCGAAGGCAGGCCAGACGTTGAAGTAGCCCTGCACCTGCACGCGTGGCAGTCGCCGGCCAGTCTCGGCGGCTTCGGCGAATCGTGCCGCCACGTCTTCGGTGGTCCAGTCAGCCATGACGGCCCCCTCCCAGTCCGTACAGCCGTTCGCCCAATCGCCGGACGAACTCGCGTTCGACGAAGTCCAGCCGCTCGTCGGTGTCGGAGATGACCAGAATGCGCTGCTCGCGCCAGCCGGTTTCCTTGACCGCTTCGAGGTCAGGGGCCTCGGACTGCATCTGCCCCAGTGGGCAGCGATAGCGTTGCAATGGAATCTTCATGGTCATCTCCCTCATCGCGCCCACGGCGGCCGATAGCCACGGGGCAGGATCACCGGCCCGGTCGATTTGGCCTCCGCATACGTTTGGAGCACGGTTTCCCGGCGAGCATGAAAGGCGGCGTAGACCTCGCCGGAAACCTCGGCCCATGCTTGACGGTTGACGGCTTGGCGCTCGGCGCGCGTCATGTCGACGGGGACGGCGGGCCTGATCTTGGCAAGCCACTGTTGCAGTTGCCGGAATTGGCACTCGCAGTCGATGAAGTAACGCCGGGCTTCTCGCCCTTTGGCGCTCCGTTCCACCATCGCCAGTTCCTTCGCCATGTCCAGGGTGAGGAAGTAGTCGATCGACGGGCGCCCGCCTCGACCTTTCCCCAAAACGGGAGAAAAGTCCTCACCCTCCGCGAAGTCGTATTCCTGAATGCGATCCAGGTCGAGAAATCCCGTCCCACCCCGAGAAACGCGTGCAGCCGGCGCGCGTCCACGACCGAGGTGGTGTGTCCGTTGAGGGTGCCTGGCACAATGGGCAACAGCGTGTTGGTCGTCATGCGTCGTCTCCTGATTGGTGCATCGCTCAGTCGAGCAGGGCCGGTGCGTCAGCTTCGTTGTCGTCTGTCGGTTGGAAACCCTTGAGGCGTAAGGCGGCGATCATCGCAGCCTTGCCGGCATTGCCCCTGCCGGTGGCGTGCTTCTTGATCGTGCCCACCGGCACGCCCTGATAGGGAATGTTGCGGTGTTCGCACCAGGCGGTCAGGTGCGCCCAAAAACCGCCGTAGGCGTGCGCCGCATCCACCCCAGTGTGACGACGAACTTCCTCGAAATAGACTTCGCTGATGTCACCGCTGGTCAGCAATTCGCCGAGCCAGCGCTTGAATTCCACGTTGCGAATCGACGGTTTATGGTTGCCCGCGATCACCAACTTGAATTGCGGCACGTACTCGAAGAAGTCCTGACGCATGAAGCGAGCCGACACCTTGTCGCCGCCGGTGATCGCTTTCACCTTCGACTCGTTCCAGCGCCGCCCCTGCTTGGTTTCGATCGAGGACACGAAACGGGCACCACGCAAACCGGCCAGGTCGGTCGGATGGCGGTCGGTGCGCGCTTCCATGAACGTATCCATGGGCGCGTTGGCGGCGTAATCGCCGAGGATCGTGGTGATCACATTCACGAACACCGATTTGCCGTTGGCCCCAGTGCCATAGAGGAAGAACAGGGCGTGCGCGGAAGTGACGCCCGTCAGGCAGTAGCCGATGACCCGTTGCAGGTAGCTCATCAGATCCGCGTCGCCGCGGGTGGTGTCGGCGAGGAACGCCAGCCACCGCGGGCAAACGCCCTTCGGTGTGGCTGTGGTGATCTTGGTCATCCGGTCGGCACGGTCGTGTGGCGGCAGTTTGCCGGTGCGCAGATCGACTACCCCGCACGGGGTGTTGACGAGCCAGGGATCGCTGTCCCATTCGTCCGAGGTCGAGGCGTGCCGACGTTCGCTGCGGGCGAGACGCTCGACGCCGTTCACCGTGCTGCTGGAAGCCAGTTTCGCGGCCAGCCGGTGCGAGCTCGCCTTGAAAGCGACCTCGCGACAGATGTGGCGCATCAGATGAGTGACCAGCAGCGTTTCGTCCGACTGCCAGTGGGTTACCCGTCCATGCCAGCCACTTGCCCCACTGGGCGCAGTAACGCCAGTCCTGAGCGTAACGTCGGGTGAAGGACAGAGCCAGGTCATCCGTCGCCCAAATGGCCTTCTCGTCGGGTTCCTCGGTATCTTCTCCAGCGACGTGAGACTGAATCGTGATGTGGGGACCACTGGCCAGAAAGGTCGGTACATCGAACCCCTCCGCCAGCGCCTCGGCGGCATCCCAGCCCTGCGCTTTGTCTTCCGGTGGCATCAGGACTTCGCAGGACATTGCGCCAACCATCAGCCCGGCATCGGCGGCGGTCAGGGCATAGCCCCACCCAGCCTTGTCGAGGTCCGGCCAGATCAGCACACGCTTGCCGTTCAGGGCGTCCAGTCGGTCTTCTCCACAGGAGCATTCGCGCCGTGCATCGCGGTGGTCGCCACGACGCCGGTGTCGATCAGCGCCTGCGCGCATTTCTCGCCTTCGACGAGCACCACCGTGTCGGCCGCGGTCATGCCCGGCTGGTTGTACAGCGGCCTGGGATCGGGCGGGGCCATTTTCTGACGCTGCGCGTCCCACGGCCGGAACTCCTTCTTCCGGCCCGGGGGATCGTAGCGATAGACGCAGGCGATGAGTTGGCTCTCAGCCGTGAAATAGTCCCACTTCGCCGTGTGCGGGCCGAGATCGTCGACCGGCGCTTCCCTGCGCCGCTTTGCCGGCAGAACCGCAGGCGAGCGCCCGAGCAACTCGCGGGCGACGTCGAGCACCTTCGGGAAGTGGGTGTGGGCGTCAATTCCACGCTGCGCCGCGATCAGCGCAAAGAAGTCGCCGCCCTCGCCGGTGGCGCGATCGGTCCACAGACCGGCCTTCTCACCGGTAAGGACGACTTCCAGGCTCTCGCCGGGATGGTCGACATCGAGGCCGACAGGATCGACGTGGTCGTGATCTATAAGATCGATCGGCTGACCCGCAGCCTGGCGGACTTCTCGAAGATGGTCGAAGTCTTCGAGCGGTACGGCGTTTCGTTCGTCTCGGTGACCCAGCAGTTCAACACGACGACGTCGATGGGCCGGCTGATGCTCAACGTGCTGCTGTCGTTCGCGCAGTTCGAGCGTGAAGTCACCAGCGAGCGCATCCGCGACAAGACCGCCGCCAGCAAGGCCAAGGGCCTATGGATGGGGGGCGTACCGCCGCTGGGCTACGATGTCGAGAACCGGCGACTGGTGCCGAACGAGCGGGAAGCCAAACTCATCCGGCACATCTTCCAGCGCTTCGTCGAACCTGGTTCGAGCACCGCTCTGTTCAACGAGTTAAAACTGGACGGGGTCACCTCGAAGACCTGGACCACGCAGGACGGCAAAGTCCGCGAGGGGAGGCCGATCGACAAGGGGATGATCTACAAATTGCTGAACAACCGCA
>JBEOKH010000025.1:0-4848 GCA_040275625.1 Thauera sp.
AGGCTTGCTGGGCAAGTGGACTATTACTTGGCGGATGTGACTTGCTGGCCAATGTCTTTACATTGAGGAGCTTGATGACAGATAGGGCTCAAGGTCTTGAACGGACACGGATAGCAAAAGCGGCTGCCGACGCTGGGTTCGACCTTACTCCTGAGGAAGAGGGCGGGTGGTCCGCGTTTCGCTCGACCGCTTTTTCGGGAGTTTTAGCGGTTTCGTTGCAAGATGCTTTGCCTTGGCGGTATTGCGTTCGTTTGTCGGAGATATCCATTGCCCAGCGCCTGGCGGACGAGTTCGGGTTTGAGCCGTCGGTCGAGACAGGCGCGTGGGCGGTTCGATTCGAGAACATCACGGGTTACGAGTGCCTGCATCGGCTGCTGCAGCGTACCGCCGCCATTGCCCGAGTGCTCGGCCAGCAAGGGCTATGCGAGTTCGAGGCTGCGACCCGCAACCCGCCGAGCGCGACTGAGGCCGTGCGTGAGGTCGTGCAGCGCGTGGGGCAGGACATCTTTCGCCAGTCGCTGATCGCCTACTGGGGTGGCTGCTGTGCCGTCACTGGGCTGGACGTTGCCGAGGTGCTGCGGGCGTCGCATATCAAGCCCTGGGCGGCGTGCGAGAGCGACGGCGAGAGGCTGGACGTGTTCAACGGCCTCCTACTTGCCCCTCACTTAGATGCCGCGTTCGACAAGGGTTTGCTGAGCTTCTCGGATGACGGCTCGATGCTGCGCTCCGCGGCCTTGAGCGAGCGGCAGTGGGAACGGCTTGGCATTCAAGGTGGTGGGCTTGGTGTCGCGCTGGCGGAACCGCACCGGACCTATCTGCGGTGGCATCGCGCCCACGTGTTTCGCGGTGGTGCCGGAATCGTTGCCGAGGTTGCATAGCCCGGTGGCAAAGCGACGATATCCGAACCCCTTCGGGGGGAAGCCGGGGCGCATCGAGTTGACCCGACACTTCTTGCTCGCGCCGGCGGTGCTCATGAAGGTCAACGGTCTCGCGATGAGCGGGGTTTGGCGAGAGTTGAAAGCCGACTCGATCCGTAAGTCCTTGGACTACCATCGAGACCGAGGCCAGAAGGCGCCGAAGCGGCTCGTGGACAGGTTCATCCAGCTCCTGCCCTACGAGGAGGTACGCGAGGAGTTTCAGTGCGCGGTCGACCTCGCGGAGCATGGCGATGACAGCGAGGTGCTGCGGCTCAACGCACAGGGCGAGTGGGGAAGCTTTCTGCGCGGCACATGGTTCGGGAAATCCGTTGAGGAGTATCCGTACCCGAGCCGCTACCTGCTTGCGCTTGAAGACGCGCTTGCCGAGCCGAGCGATCTGATCGAGCAAGGTGAATTGGCGGCAGCCGCGAGGGCCATGACGCATAACGAGCTCACCCGGCCGTTGCTCTCGCCCGAGATGGCATTTGCGCTCTCAGCGGCAACGTCGAAGAGTCGTTTCGGACTTGTGCAGTTGGCCGTCACGCTCGAGTCGGCGCTCTCTCTTTTAGCCGCGTGGAGCGTGGACACGACGAGCGATGCGCATGCCAAGGACCTGCGTGACATCACGCCACTCTTTGCCGACGAGGCTGGCACGCCAGGGCAGCAGTTCTACTCGATCTTGATACGGACATTGAATTGCTCGTCGATGGGCGAACTCCTGGACCGGCTCTCGTTTGAGGGTGATGCCTTCGACGTCCGAACCCTGCAACGCTGGAGCGCCGGCGAGACCCTACCGGAGTCCAACGCGGTCCGCCGTATCACGTCAGCGTTGTGCCCGGAAAAAGCGGATTGGTTCGCGAACATGCACTGGGCCATGCGGTACCTCACGTTGCTCGGATACGTCTCGGAGCCGGTCGTGATTGCGGTTGAAAAATACTGCTTCCAGCCCGGCGCCGACGGGGCGTTTGCCCCGTGGCCGACGTTTCCGTTCGGCCACGGGAGTTTTCCCGCATGGTGTCGGAGCCGGTACCGATTCTGGTATGAGTACCACCAGCACCGGTTAGCAGTTGAGTCGCTGAAGGACTCTACAGCCAGCTCTACGGGGAGTTGAGCGAGCTGCTTAGCGCTCACCCTTGGCAGGTGCATTACCCCGGCCGCCGCCAGAGGGGTTGCGATTGGTGGAGGGCCAGTTTCCACCCGGGAATCCCGTGGCCGGGCGGCCGGACCCGGAGCTGCGTCCGTTGCCGTTGCTGTTCCCGGTGCGGCCAGACTGTGTGCTATTGCCGTTGCTCTTGCTCATGATGAACTCCTTGTTTGATTTGCCGGAAGTGGCGGGGAGGAGTGTCTTTCATGAGCTTGCTAGCGTCGCCGACAGGGTTTGGAAAAACGGGTGCTGCCGACGAGGCGCGAGTCCGCTTCACAACCTCCAGCGTCGTGTCGGTGTCGAGCGTGAGGGCTTCAAACGGTGCCGGGCACTCGCTTGACCAAGGCCGCGGCGATCTCAGTGTTTGAGCCGAGCAGGCGCGAAAGGCGGACGGCGCGCTCGGCGTCAGTGAGCACACGCGCACTAGGGCCAGATCCGGGCGCGTCTTCGCCGTTCGCCGCCTTGGCGCCGATATTGAACGCTTCGCGCTCCTTGTCGATCAAGGTTGCCAACGACGAGGCCAGATCCCGCATGGTCTTCGCGCGGCTCGGGAGCGAAACGATGGTCTGGTACAAGTCGTTGAGCTTGTCGCGGCCGTACTCGTCCGGGTTGCGCATCACCTCACCCAGCTTCGACAGGCGGTCGGCGTTCTCGGCACCGCAGGATTCCTCGAGCTCGGCCATCATTGCCATGACGAGGCGTCGGGACCGTGCGATGTCCTTGCGTTGGGTCAGCTTGACGGTGGCAACAACGAGCGCGCCTTCGTCGATGATCTGCTGGTCCCGGGCGATGGTTTCCTTCGCAACCTTGCCAGTAACCATCGCCGTCGTAACCATCGACTCGGCCTTGGCGTGGATCTTTTGCGACAGGTCACGCGGGATATTCAGCTTGCGGAAGTGCTTGATGATCGCCGCATGCGAACACGGCTCACCCGTTTCCTCGGTGTAGGCGGCAGCGAGTTGGTGGGGGCTCAGGATGCCGGCACGCCAGCCCGGCTCAATCCGGTCGTAGTCAATCCGTCGTTTCGCGGCCATGGGATCTTGTCTCTTCAATGACGCGGCGCGCCGATGCGCCGGTTGCCGTCGTCTCTAAACATATGGTGGATGCTCGCTGCGGACGGTCTGGGCGTCCAACCCTACAGGGTGGAGGCGCCGCGCGCAGACTGATTCGACGACACGATGCATGTAGCGCCTGAGTCCGCTCGATCGCGCGCATGTGCAGGCTGTGTTCATGAATCGAACCCTCGGGGCTTTCTCGGCCGTGCTGCCCCGCTTTCGCGGGGTGATGCGCCGTCGTGGTCGTTGAAGCGCATCAGCGGGCCGTCGAATGCCAGGAGGCAGTCGCCGACCGGGCCATTTCGGTTCTTGCGGATCAGCAACTCGGCCAGCCCAGCCCATTCCGGCGTATCGCGGTAGAGGCTTTCGCGGTGGAGCATTGCAACGATGTCCGCATCCTGCTCGATCTCGCCCGAGTCCCGCAGGTCGGCCAACGTCGGGCGGGGGTCGGGGCGGCTCTCGGTCGCGCGGTTGAGTTGGGCGAGGGCGATCACCGGCACGCGCAGTTCCTTGGCGAGCGCCTTGAGCCCGCGAGAGACGCTGCCGACTTCCTGCGCCCGAGTGTCGCCGGTGCCGCGCATGAGTTGGAGGTAGTCGATGACGACGAGCCCTAAGCCCTCGGTACGCTGGATGCGGCGAGCCTTCGCGCGGACGTAGGCCACGCTCACGGCCGGCTGATCGTCGATGAACATCGGCCAGTTGGACGACGACGCCATCGCGTCGGACATGGCGGCCCAGTGCCCGCCCTCGTTCGTTCCCGAGCGCATCGCATGCACCGTGACACGGGAGCGCGCCGCCAGAATGCGCGCAGCGATCTCGCGTCGGGTCATCTCGAGGGTGCAGAAGAGCACCGGGGAGCCGCCAGCCGCAGCATGGGCGGCGATGTTGCAGGCGGCGATCGTCTTTCCGACGCTCGGGCGGGCGGCGATGATGACGAGCTGGCCGGGTTCCAGTCCACCAGTCATTCCGTCAAAGCGCCGGAAGCCCGTTGCCAGGCCGGCGAGCTCTCCGCCGCGCACGCGTCGCGCTTCAACGTCCTGCAGAACCTCGGCCATGGCGTAGTGCAGGCGGACCGGATCGCTTTCACTGCGGTCGACGAGCTGCAGCATCTTCGCTTCGAGCTCCGCTGCGATTTCCGCGGGGTCGCGGTTGTCGCCGGCGGCGCATGCGCTCTGCAGGTCGGCGGCCAACTGCTGAAGGGCGCGAAGGGTGGCGTGCTTGCGGACGATCTCGGCGTATCGTCTGACGTTCGCGTCCGACAGGCAGGCGGCGGCCAGCTCACCCAGGTACGCGACAGCCCCGGTGCGCTCCGAGTTGCCCGCGGTCCTCAGCGCGTCGGAGACGGTCACCACATCGACGGTTCCGCCGGCCTCGTGCTGCGCCTTGGCTGCGGCGAAGATCTTGCGGTGATCCTCGCGGTAGAAATCGGCCGGTTTGATGACGCCCTCGATGCGGTCGAGCGCCGGGTTGCTGTACATCAGGATTGCGCCGAGCAGGCCTTGCTCGGCCTCGAGCGAATGCGGGGGCATGTAGAGCGGGGAGGATTCGTTCATGCTGCGGCCTCCCGGTGGTACTTGCCCTCGATGATTTTCACGAAATTTGCCGGGGAGACGATCCACTCGAGATCCAGTTCGAAAGGTGGCCGGCCGGTGCTGATGATCTTACCGGTGAGAAAGTCCGTAAGCGCTCCACGAACCCCATCCTTACGTAGCCCCGGGTGAGCCCGCATGCT
>JBEOKH010000026.1:0-3059 GCA_040275625.1 Thauera sp.
GACGATGGTGACGCCGAGAATGCGATCCTTGCCCGGCACGGTCAGCACCTTGATGAAGCCGTGCGCCTCGCTGTCGGCGATGGCGCGGTCGAGCTCGTCGATGCCGAAGGTGGTCACTTCGCAGGCGATGCCCTGCGCGCGCGCCTCCTGCTCGTTGAGCCCGACGCGGGCGACCTCGGGTTCGATGAAGGTGGCCCATGGGATGATGCGGTAGTCCGCCCTGAAGGTCTTGAACGGGTCGAACAGCGCGTTGACCGCCGCATACCACGCCTGGTGCGCGGCAACGTGGGTGAACTGATACGGACCGGCGACATCGCCCGCGGCGTAGATGCTGGGGTAGTTGGTCTGCAGCAGCGCGTTGGTCTCGATCGTCTGCCCGCAGCGCACGCCGAGCGCTTCCAGACCGTAGCCGCTCAGGTTGGCGCTGCGCCCGAGCGCGAGGAGCAGCGTATCGAAGGCAATGCGCACCGTTTCGCCGGCATGCTCGGCGATCAGGACCTTGTCGCCGCCCTCGGTCACGAACGCCCTGGCCTGATGGCCCAGGCACAGCTCGATGCCCTCGGCCCGAAAGCGCTGCATCACCAGCCCGGACACGTCCGCATCCTCGCGCGGCAACAGGCGCGCGCCGCGCTGAAGCAGCGTGACCTGCGCGCCAAAACGCGCGAACGCCTGGGCCAGCTCGCAGCCGATCGGCCCGCCCCCCAGAACCAGCAGCCGGCGCGGCAGTTCGCGCAGCGCCCACACGGTGTCGGAGGTGAGGTAGCCGACCTCCTCCAGCCCCGGCAGATCGGGCACCGTGGGCCGCGCCCCGGTGGCGATGACGATGGCGCGCGTGGAGAGGCGCCGGCGTTCGCCCCCGGCGCTCTCGATCTCCACCGCCCACGGCGACACGATGCGCGCCGCCCCCTGCACCACGTCGACGCCCAGCGCGCTATAGCGCGCGGCCGAGTCGTGTGGCTCGACCTGGCCGATGATGCGCTGCACGCGCGCCATGACCTCGGCGAAGTCAAAGCGCGCCTCGGCCGACGCGATGCCGAACTCGTTCGCACGCGACACGTGCGACAGGAACTTCGCCGAGCGGATCAGCGCCTTCGAGGGCACGCAGCCGGTGTTGAGGCAGTCGCCGCCGAGCTTGTTGCGCTCGACCAGCGTCACCCTGGCCTTGACCGCGGCGGCGATGTAGGACGTCACCAGCCCGGCGCTGCCGCCGCCGATGACCACCAGGTTGCGGTCGAAACGCGCCGGCCGCGGCCACTGCGCCGTGACCCGCCGGCGCTGCACGTGCGCCACCAGCCTGCGCGCGAGCAGCGGAAACACGCCCAGGATGGCGAACGAGCCCAGCACGGCCGGCGACAGGATGCCGCCCAGGCCGTCGATGCGGGCGAGTTGCGTGCCGGCATTCACATATACGATGGTGCCGGCGAGCATGCCGAGCTGGCTCACCCAGAAGAAGGTCCGGGTGCGCATCGCGGTCAGCCCGAGCAGCAGGTTCACCAGGAAGAACGGGAACACCGGCACCAGGCGCAGCGTAAACAGGTAGAAGGCCCCTTCACGCTTCACGCCCTCGTCGATGGCGGCGAGGCGCGGGCCGAAGCGCGCGCTCACCCAGTCGCGCAGCAGGAAGCGCGCGATCAGGAAGGCAGCGGTGGCGCCGAGGGTGGATGCGAAGGACACCACCACCGTGCCCCACAGCAGGCCGAAAACGGCGCCGCCGGCCAGGGTCAGCAGTGCAGCCCCGGGAATGGACAGCGCCGTCACGACGACGTAGAGCACGAAGTAGAGTACAAGGCTCGCCACCGGGTTGCGGTCGCGAAAACCCTCGATCGCGGCCTGCTGCGACTTGAGCACCTGCAGCTCGAGGTACTGGCCGAGGTCGAAGACGAAAAAGCTGCCGATCGCGACGGCGATCGCCGTGAGCAGCAGGAGCTTGCGTGGATTCATCGTGCGATCACCGTGAAACGCCGCACCGGAACTGGCGCGGCCATGAGGCTTGGTCGTCCGCGGCCGCGCTTGCTTACAGTCGCCCGCCAACAATGCTAACCCCGAAGACTACCCTGCCCGATCGGCAGACAGCGCGGTCATCGAGCCGCCGGGGCCAGATCCTCGCGCTCGCGCGGATTGCCTTGTTTTCCCGCATCGGGCTCTTACAATCCTCAGGCTCATGAGGATCCCATGCACCCGGCGTGCCGCCGGTGCGTGAGCGCGCGTCGGGACGATGCTGTGCGACGAACGCTTCAAGGCGCTGCAAGGCCAGGGGTGTGCGTCACGCACGACGTGCTGGCCGGGCCCGCGCCAGTGAGGGCCGTCCCACACCGGTCCCCACCATGGCCCATGATGTGCAGCGCAGCCGCAGCCCGCGGTGAACAGCCCCCCAGATCCGGAACCATGCGCCACACCGCCTCTCCCGCCCTCCTCCCCCCCGGCTTCATCGCCCTCCACGGCAACCGCACCGAGACCCTGCTCGACACCATCGCCGGCTGGCTCGCGCAGCATCCGCTCGCCCCGCTCGAAGCCGAGATCATCCTGGTGCAGAGCAACGGCATGGCCGAGTGGGTGAAGATGGCGCTCGCCCGCCAGGCCGGCGTTTGTGCGGCGGCGGCGGTGCAACTGCCAGGGCGCTTCCTGTGGCAGATCTACCGCCAGGTGCTCGGGCGCAGCCGGGTGCCGGCGCGCTCGCCGCTCGACAAGACGGCGCTCGCCTGGCGCCTGATGCGGCTGCTGCCCGGCGTGCTGAGCGCGCCGGGGTTCGAGCCGATCGCGGGCTACCTGACCACGGACGACCCCGGGCGCCGCTTCCAGCTCGCGCTGCGCATCGCCGACCTCTACGACCAGTATCAGGTGCACCGCCCGGACTGGCTGGAGGCGTGGGCCACAGAGCGCGAGCTGCTGCTCGACGCCGGCCGCGGCGAAACGCCCCTGCCGCCCGAGCAGCGCTGGCAGGCACGCCTGTGGCAACGGCTGCTGGCCGAACTCGAGCCCGAGCGGCGCGCGCTGACCCGCCCGCAACTGCACGAGCGCGTGCTCGATGCGCTCGAGGCCCGGGCCGGGCATGGCGGGCC